>JAHIYU010000067.1 GCA_018814885.1 bacterium
CGACGGTCGAACCCTCGACGCGCACGTCGGCCTCGCGCGGGCCGTCGCCCGTGATCACCGTGGCGTTGCGGATCCAGAATGTCGCGTTCATGGCGCAAACCTAAGCGGCGGCCGACGGCTCCACAAGTCGCCGCAGCGTGGTCTGGGCTGGACCGCTGGTCCGGCCTGGACCTATAATCTCCGCCGACGCCAGCGCGTGGAGACGCCCCATTCCGCAGGAGACCCCATGAAACGCATCTCTTCCAGGATCGATACCGCCGACAAGACCTTCCGCGAGAACGCCGAGCAGAACCGGGTCCTGGCCGAGGCCCTGGCCGCGGATCTGGCGCGCATCCGCGAGGGCGGCAGCGCGCGGGCGCGGGAGCGGCATCTGTCCCAGGGCAAGTTGATGGTGCGAGAGCGGATCGAGCGGCTGCTGGACCCCGGGACGCCGTTTCTGGAGCTGTCGCCCCTGGCGGCCCACGAGGTCTACGGCGCCGAGGTGCCCGCCGCGGGCGTGGTGACCGGCGTGGGCACGATCCACGGCCGGCAGGTGATGGTCGTGGCCAACGACGCCACGGTCAAGGGCGGCACCTACTATCCGCTGACGGTCAAGAAGCACCTGCGGGCCCAGGAGATCGCCCGGGAGAACCGTCTGCCCTGCGTCTACCTGGTGGACTCGGGCGGGGCGTTCCTGCCGCTGCAGGCGGAGGTCTTTCCCGACCGCGATCATTTCGGGCGCATCTTCTACAACCAGGCCTGCATGTCGGCCCTGGAGATACCGCAGATCTCCGCGGTGCTGGGCAACTGCACCGCCGGCGGGGCCTACGTGCCGGCCATGAGCGACGAGGTGGTGATCGTCAAGGAGCAGGGCACGATCTTCCTGGGCGGCCCGCCCCTGGTGAAGGCGGCCACCGGCGAGGACGTCACCGCCGAGGAACTCGGCGGCGGCGACGTGCACACGCGCATCTCGGGCGTGGCCGACCATCTGGCCAACGACGACGCCCACGCCCTGAGGATCGTGCGCGACATCGTGGAGAACCTGGGGCCGGTCAGCACGGCGACGATCCCCACCGCGTCGCCCGAGGATCCCCACTACGATCCCGGGGAGCTCTACGGCGTGGCGTCGTCCGACCCGCGCCAGCCCTTCGACATCAAGGAGGTCATCGCGCGCGTCGTCGACGGCAGCAGGATGCACGAGTTCAAGCCCCGCTACGGCAATACACTTATCTGCGGCTTCGCGCGCATCCACGGCTACAGCGTGGGCATCCTGGCCAACAACGGCATCCTGTTCAGCGAGTCGGCCCTGAAGGGCACCCATTTCATCGAGCTGTGCAACGCGCGGCGCATCCCCTTGATCTTCCTGCAGAACATCACCGGCTTCATGGTGGGGCGGGTCTACGAGCATGGGGGGATCGCCAAGGACGGCGCCAAGCTGGTCAACGCGGTGAGCAACAGCAGCGTGCCCAAGTTCACGGTGATCGTGGGCGGCAGCAACGGCGCGGGCAACTACGGCATGTGCGGCCGCGCCTACCAGCCGCGCCTGCTGCTGATGTGGCCCCAGGCCAAGATCTCGGTCATGGGCGGCGAGCAGGCCGCGGGCGTCCTGCTGCGCGTGAAGCAGGACCAGGCCGCGCGGCACGGCGAGACGCTCACGCCGGAGCAGGAAGCGAAGATCGTCGATCCCATCCTGAAGAAGTACGAGACGGAGGGGCACGCCTACTACTCGAGCGCGCGGCTGTGGGACGACGGGGTGATCGATCCGGTCCAGACCCGCGACGTGCTGGGCCTGGCCATCGCCATGAGCCTCAACGCGCCGATACCGCCGGTGAAGTTCGGGGTGTACCGGATGTAGCAAGCGCGGTCATTCGCGGTGCCGCGTCCACGCCGTATCCCGCCCCAGCTTGACGAAGCCCACCTTCTTGTAGCCGAAGACCTCCAGGGTGTCGGGGCCCTTCAGCGTGAGCTTGCAGCGGTACGTGTTGCCGCTCTTGGGGTCGTAGATGCGGCCGTCCTTCCACTTGCCGTCGCCGTCGTCGTGGCGGAAGTTGCGCATCAGTCTCAGGCCCTGGATGGGCCGCTTGCGCAGGGATTCGTCGGGGTTGTTCAGATCCATGCGCGGCTGGCCCGGGGGGCCGTCGCTGCCGTCGTCGGGATACACGGGCGAGCTGAGGTAGACGATGCGGCCGTGGTAGCGGCCGTCGCGCTTGTAGATCTCGATGCGCGACCAGCTCTCGTCGTCGTGGGCCGTCTCCCAGACGCCCAGGATGTCGTCGGGAGCGGTGGGGAGGTCGTTGGCCGGCGCGGCGGCGGCGGCGAGCAGGGCCAGCGAGGCGGTCAGCAACAGTCTGTGCGGAGCCATTTTCTTCCTTTCACGGCTAGTTCGCCATCTTGATCGCCGCGAGCCTGGTCACGACGTCCAGATCCTTCTCGAAACGCACTTCGAGGCCGACGCCCCGGCCTTCAACGTATTTGCGGGCGGCGTCGATGTCCGTGATGATCCGCGCGGGCAGGCCGCTCTCGCGGGCGACGGCCACGGCCTTGTCGCCGAGGACGAAGGTCACGCGGAAATGCTTCTGCTGCGGCACCATGTAGAGCACCGTCCGCTTGCCGCGCTTCACCTGCAACGACCAGCCGCACCTGCGGACATAGCACTTCCAGGTCGCCGTGAGCGGCGCGTACTGTTCTGCCAGATGGGCCAGCAGGCGTTCCCAGTGGACGTGGGAGCGGCCCAGCACGGCGGGCAGCTCGTTTGGCCGCGGCTGGCGTGACGCGTCCAGAAAGGCGCTCGCGGACACGGTTCACCTCGACTGGCCGAAGAAGAAGTTGGCGATCATGCCGGCCAGCGGCGGGAAGATCAGCGTCGATGTCAGGCGCACTGCGGTCAGCTTCCAGCCCAGGATGCCCACTTCCATGGGCAGCCGGCCGAAGGCCCACAGGGACCAGCCGGTCAAGAACGCCACCATGGTGCCCATGCCGGCGCCGGATTTGACCAGCCCCGCCGCGATGGGCAGGCTCATGTACGGCCCGCCCGGGGCCAGCCCCCCGGCGAGCGAGCCGATCAGGATGCCGCGCAGGCCGGACGATTCGCCCACCCAACGCGAGATCGCCTGCTGGGGCACCAGCACCTGCACCATGCCGGCGATGACGAAGGCGAAGAGCAGCAGCGGGATGATCTGCGCCACCATGATCAGGCCGGTGCGCAGGCCCGCGGTCGCCTCGCCCTGACCGCGGGCGTATCCAAAGATGAGAAGCCCTGCGGCCAGGACGCCCATGACGATGGTGGAAGCGAGCATGCGCATCGAATGTCCTTTCTCACCTGAACATGGACTTCACGTCGCCCCAGCTCGACCACTCGTTGCCCATGCTGTTGGTCTCGATGCTCTCCTGCAGGTCGGCGGCGGTGGTGCCGGCGACGTGTTCGAGATCGAGCTCCGTGCGGAACTCTCCGAGCAGTTCCGCGAGTTCGGGGCTGCCCACCTCCTCGAACTCCGTCATGATGTCCAGCAGCGCGGTCTGCATCTCGCCGGTGATGGTGAAGCTCGCGCCCTGGCCGTCGACCTGGGCCCCGACCGCCGGCAGCCAGAGGTCCCAGGTCTCGGCCACGCGATAGATGAGGGTCGGCCTCTGCAGGATCGCGGTGCCGATCGCCAGCGAGTAGTCCCGGTAGAGCTGGATGTAGTAGTCACCCACCGGCGATCCCAGCAGGATCTCGTCGCGGTAACGCTGCAGGGTTTCGAAGTCGGCGCCCGGATCGATGGTGCTCTCGGGCGCGCCCGGCGCTTCCGGCTGTCCGGCCGCGGCCTTGTCCCCGCAATAGTAGCCGCAGATATCGTAACTGTCCTCGCAAAAGAGTTCATCGAACATGTCGAAGATGAACCGGATCTGGCATGCCAGGCACTGCACGGTTTCAAGTGAGATCATGTCAAAAGCGATGCTGTGGGCCGAAACGTGGTCGCTGCGCGAAGACCGCTTGCCGGCGGGATTGAGTATCTGCAGTTCGTTGACGGCATGGGCCGCCCCCGGGGGAATGTCGGCCGCCGGGACCTCGATCGACTGTCGCGGGTCGAAGGTGAACGCGAGCGTATGGATCTGGCCGTCGGCGGTGCTGGTGTAGTTGATGGACGCGCCGCCGGGCGGCAGGTCGTCGACCACGACGTCGACCAGAACGGGGGCGTCGGGTCCCGTCACCACGGCGATATGCCCGTTCGGGTCCAGGGGGATGTCCTCGGCGATCTCGAAATGGGCCGTCGGCGTGTCCGAGTCGTCGTCGATGATGGTCAGGGTCGCCTCGCCCGTGGAACCGGGCGTGTAGTACTCGCTCTCGGCGTAGATGGTCAGCAGGATCGTTTCCGGGCCCTCCGGCTCCGTGTCGGAGTAGATCTGGACATAGAGATAACTCGTGTCCGATGCGGCGGGCTCGAAGCGCGCGTATGTCAGGCCTTCGACGAAGTCAAAGCCGGGGGTCGCCGTGACCGGGGTGACGTAGGCGTAGACCAGGAGCTGTTCCGTCGGAATCTCGGAGATGGTCATTGCGATCGCCATGTCCGCGTACGCCTCGACGACGGTGTACTGGGAGGAGGCGAAGTTGACCACGGCTGGGCGGCGGCGTCGCCCACGAGCGGTCCGCCCAGGACGGCCGGAACGCAAACCCGGGCCAGGAACAGGGCGACGCTTCGCGATGGTGTCGTGGTATCCATACGAGTCATGATTGGGGCTCCTCTCAGTGAGAGATGAGCGCATGATACACGATAAACAACCACGATGGAAACAGGATCGGCCCCGGCGGCCACGGTCTCAGAAATAACCGCGCATCAGGACATCGACCCAGCCCGGCACACGCGCATCCGGCGCTGCGTCGTAGTGGGGATAGTAGGGCTTGAGGTCGAGGACGGGGGTACCGTCGATGGCGTCCAGCCCGCGGACCCGCACGCCCTCATCCACCATGGCGACCAGCTGGACGCAGGTCACCCCGAGGGAATTGGGCCGGTCCTTGGCGCGCTGCGCGAAGATCCCGACCTCGGGCATCTCGTTGAGGCCGCGCGGGCGCCGTACCAGGTGGCGCTCGGGGTCGAAGGACGCCTCGTGCAGGTAGGTCACCACCACGAGGTGGGAGAAGTCTTCCAGTCCCCGCAGCCCCGGGCGCAGGGCGGGTTCGACGTCGATGACCGCTTCCACGTCGCCCCAATCCTCGTCGACGGGTTCGCGGACGGGTGAGCGGACGCGGCCGATGGGCGCGAGGGCGAGTTCTTGTCGGTGATGCATGGGGGTCCTCGTTTCCGGCGTTCGCCGGCTGCACGCGGTATTCAGGTTGCGTTGATTCGTTTCAGGATCTCGTGCATTTCGTGCTGGTTCGCGTACAGCTGCCATACGGCCACCTTGTCCGATTCGACGACGACTCGCCACGCCGCCGGGACGCTCCAGTGGTTTTCCGGTCTCAGCTCCCCGTCCTGCACGAACGTCCCACGGGCCCGCCCCAGCATGATCACCACGTCCTGGTGCTCGAACCGGTCGGAAACTTCGATCCGAAAGTCAGGCACCATGTCGAAATAGCCCTGCCAACCCGAGCTCATGTGATCCCTTCCCCCATGCTCGGAGCCGTCGGCGTCGACGAACGTGTGATCCGGGGTCATCAGACTCGCCAGACGACCGACTTCTCCCGAGTTGATGGCTGTCACGAAAGCGTCGGCAACTTCCAGAGGTTTCATGGCACGATGTCTCCCCGCTGGCTCAACGACGCGTCACCGGTGGCCGGCATCCCGGCGTGCCGGTCCGCACGTACCCTACCGAGGTTCCCCTTCGTCCGCCATGGTGTTGTGGAACCGCGTATCCTGGTTGCGGTAGTACTCGTTTTCCGGATCCAACTCGATGCATCGCTGGATGAGTCGCAGGGCTTCGGCGGTCTCTCCCCGCAGGTGGACCAGCTCGGCCAGGGTGTCCGTGAGCATGGCCAGGTGGCCGGGAGATCCGTCCATGCCGCATCCCTCGCGCGCGATCCGCTCGGCCTCCTCGAGGCACACCCGGTGCTCGAAGCAATACCATGCATAAAGGTTCATCGCGTACGGGTTTCGCCGGAGGTCGAGGGCGTCCCTTCTGGCCCGAGCCGCAGCGGCGTGGTCGTTCATCACGAAGTGGGCGTAATCGAACCGCAATTCGGTTTCCCGGTCGAAGCGATCCGTTGCGCGCGCCTCCTCTACCGCCCGCTCGATGAAGGGTTGCCGCAACGAATCGTCTCCGGCACGGTCGGCCACCTGCTTCATGAGAAAGTACAGCCGGTACCGATAGCGGTCCACCTCGGCAGGGCCGGCCAGCGCGCCCTCCGCCACGGACTTCGCGTCGGCCGCGGTCGCCCAGCCGTCTCCCATGCCCACCAGATACGCCCAGAGGAGATCGAGTCGCTGTTCGGCAGGTGCGCCTCGGTCGAGAGCCTCCATGTAATGCGGGACCGCCTGCTCGTATTCCTTTCTGCGGGCATGATGACTGGCGATGGCCGCGGGGCCCTCCCAGCTTCGATCCGCCCGGGCGCGTGCCAAGCGCTCGTCGACAGGTAACGGATCTTCAAGCGCCTCAGCAAGGGCCGCCAGGAAGCTCTCGACGCCGCCGTAACCGGTAATCCGGCCGTGCTCCACGCCGTCCGGGTCGAGCAGGATGAACTGCGGCACGGACGAGACCGGGTGCTTCCGGTTGAACACCGAGCTCGTGGAATCCTCGATGTCGACCGACACGAAGACAAGGTCGGCGAGAGCGTCCCGCAGCTCCGTCCCCGTTTGGAGGTCCGTCTGAAACGCCTTGCACGGTCCACACCAGGTGGTGAAGGCATCGACCAGGACGAAGGTCGATCTCTCTCGCGCATCGGCGAGCGCTCGCTCGAGCGCCTCCTGCGCGTAACCGTCGGCGCTCGCGGTCGCAATCGTGGCTGCGGCCAGCATCGCGATGGCCTTGATGGGACTGGATGTTGGTCCCGATATCGTCGTGCTTCGCATGAAGAACCTCGGATCGACTTGGGGACGTCGATGATGTAATGTTTCTCAACGTTCAGATAGGCCATGAAGCCAGCATGGCATCAAAGTACGCCAATCGTTACCGAGGCTCGTCTCTTGGTCTGTTCGCTGGCAAATCGCCATTTCACTCATGCAGCGATATCAGATACACCGCGATAATATTCTCAGCCAGAATCTACCACGACTGGAAGTGAGCAGTCAAATCCCCACATCCAACGGGATCATCCCGAGTTCGGCCGATGACCAGGAGGCATTCTGGTGCACATCCCGGAACCGACACCATCTTCTCCGCAAATCGGCTCGGCGACGATCGCCCCTTATCCGTCGATCCCACGCTCGGTTCAATTGCCGGCTGGATCAGCTCCCCGGTCTGTCCTATGATTGGTGGCGGCCCGGCTGCGGCCGTCGCGGCCGGCGCCGCCACCTTTCGCGGATACTCTCGATGACGTCCTCATCCTGCGAGGTCTAGCCTTGCCCAAGATCCTCACGGACCACCGGGGCCCCGTCCTGACCGTCACCCTGGACCGTCCCGACGCCCACAACGCCTTCGACCACGAGATGGTCCTCGCGCTGCGCGACGTCTTCCACGGTCTCGCCGACGCGGCACCGGACGACCGTCCCCACGCGGCCATCCTGCAGGCCGCGGGCAAGACCTTCTGCGCGGGCGGCGACCTGAACGACATGCGCCGCCTGGGCCAGACGGACTTCGACGCGAACCTCGCGTCCGCCCGCGAACTGGGCGAGATGTTCCGGGCGGTGCGTCTGAGCCCCGTGCCGGTGGTGGCGCGGGTGCAGGGCGGCGCCTTCGGGGGCGGCGTGGGCCTGGTCTGCGCCTGCGACATCGTCGTCGCCGACGACAACGCCTTCTTCGCCCTGACCGAGGCGCGCCTGGGCCTGGTGGCCGGCGTGATCTCGCCCCTGGTGGTCGGTCGCATCGGCCTGTCGCGCGCGCGGACCCTCTGCCTGCTGGGCGACAAGTTCGACGCCCGCGCAGCACACCGCATCGGCCTGGTGGACGTTCTGGCGGGGGACGAAGGGCTCGACGCAGCCGTGATCACCACCGTCCGTTCCCTGCTCGCGGGCGGGCCCCGGGCCCTCGGCAAGGTCAAGGAACTGGTCGAGGGGACCGCCGCCCTGGATTTCAAGGAGAGTCTCGAGTTCACCGCGCGCATGATCGCCGAGGCCCGCACCTCGCCCGAGGCCCAGGCCGCCCTGGAAGCCTTCTTCGCCAAGCGCCCCGCGCCCTGGGCCCGAGATCTGGAGGACTGGAAACCGTGAGCCGCACCTTCGAGAAGATCCTCGTCGCCAACCGCGGCGAGATCGCCTGCCGGGTCATGCGCACCTGCCGCGAGATGGGCGTCAGGACCGTCGCCGTGGCCTCCGAGGCGGATCGCCACGCGCCCCACGCCCGTCTGGCCGACGAGACCGTGTCCATCGGGCCCTCGCCGCCCCTGGAATCGTACCTGCGGGCCGACAAGATCCTCGCAGCGGCGCGCGAGACCGGCGCGGAGGCGATCCACCCCGGCTACGGTTTCCTGGCCGAGAATGCCGGTTTCGCCCGGGCCTGCGCCGACGCCGGCGTGACGTTCATCGGGCCGTCCCCCGCGGTGATCGAGCGCATGGGGGAGAAGACGGCCGCCCGGGCGATCATGTCCGCGGCGGGCGTGCCCGTGGTGCCCGGCGCCGCGTTGCCCGAACCCGGACCCGGCGGTTCGCTCGACGCCGCGGCCGTCGAAAAGGTCGCCGACGGTGTGGGCTACCCGCTGCTGGTCAAGGCGGCCTTCGGGGGCGGCGGCAAGGGCATGCGCCTGGTGCGCGACGCCAGGGACCTGGTCGCGGCCGTGGCGGCGGCGGCTCGCGAGGCGACCAAGGCCTTCGGCAACGGCCTGGTCTACCTGGAGCGCTACCTGGAACGGCCCCGGCACGTGGAGTTCCAGATCTTCGGCGACGACCACGGCAACGCGGTGCACCTGCGGGAGCGCGAGTGCTCCATCCAGCGGCGGCATCAGAAGATCGTGGAGGAGACGCCCTCGCCAGCCCTGGACGCCGCCCTGCGCGGCCGCATGGGGGAGGCGGCGGTGGCGGCGGCGAAGGCCGTGGGCTATTGCGGGGCGGGCACCGTCGAGTTCCTGCTCGACCGGGACCGATCGTTCTATTTCCTGGAGATGAACACGCGCCTGCAGGTGGAGCACCCCGTCACCGAACTAGTGACCGGACTGGACCTGGTGCGCGCTCAGCTGCGGGTGGCCGCCGGCGAACCCTTGCCCTGGACCCAGGACGAGATCGTCCCGCGCGGCCACGCCATCGAGTGCCGTCTCTACGCCGAGGATCCCGCGCAGGGCTTCATGCCCTCCCTGGGCGATGTGTTGCTCTACCGCGAACCTGACGGGCCGGGAATCCGGGTGGACAGCGGCATCGGGCAGGGGGACGTGGTGTCCATGCACTACGATCCCATGCTCGCGAAGGTGTCGGTCCACGCCGAGACGCGCGCCGCCGCCATCGCCCGCATGCGCGACGCCTTGCGCCGCTACGTGGTGCTCGGCGTGACCACCAACGGCGCCTACCTGGACGAGATCCTGGCCCACGCTTCCTTCGCTGCCGGGGATACGCATACACACTTCCTCGAGCAGCACTTCGCCGACTGGAAGCCCGACGGCGGCGTGCCGGCGGCCGCGCTGGCGGCC
>JAHIYU010000068.1 GCA_018814885.1 bacterium
AATGCCGAGGCCGGGGACCGTCTGCGGCGCCTCGGGCTGGACGTGTGTGTCGTCGAGCATCGCCACGTGGCGGGCATCCTCGCCTCGGTTCTTCAGGCGGGGGAGGCCTGCGGCGCCTCCGCACGCGCCGCCGACCTCCACGCCGCGCTCGACGGGCGGCTGGCGGCGATCGCCTCCCGGCACGACGGCCGGGCCCGTCCCCGCACCATGATCGTGGTGGGGCGCGAGGTGACGTCGGGGCGCCTCGGCGATCTGTATCTGGCCGGCGGCGGCACCTTCCTGGGGGAGTTGCTCGCCCTGGCCGGCGGCGGGAACGTCGTTGCGGAGACGACTGTCAGCTATCCCATGATCTCCACGGAAGGCTTGCTGCGCCTGGCGCCGGAGGTCATCATTGACCTGGCGCCCGAGTGCGCCGATGATCCCGGGAAGCGGGCCGAGCTGGAGCAGGCCTGGCGCCGCCACGACGCCGTGCCCGCCGTACGAACGGGACGGGTGCACGTGGTGACGGACGACGCCCTGCTGATTCCCGGCCCCCGGTTCATCGCTACGCTGGAGTTGCTGGCCTCCATCCTGGATGCGGAATGACATCGACGCAGATGATGACCATGGCGGTGGACGTGCGCCACCTGCGGCTCGACCTGCAGGGCTGGCCCATCCTGCGCGACGTCTCCTTCGCCGTGCGCGAGGGCGAGTACCTGGCCGTCGTCGGTCCCAACGGCGCCGGCAAGACGTCCCTGCTGCGCTGCATCAACCGCGTCGCCCGCGGCTGGCGCGGGGCCGTCAACATCAACGGCGTGAGCATCGCCGCCTTCACGCAGCGCGAGCTGGCGCGTCATGTGGCCTACGTGCCCCAGGCCGGCGGCCGTCACAGCCCCTTCACCGTCCGCGAGACCATCCTGATGGCCCGCTATCCGCATCTGACCCCCTTCGTGTCGGTGAACTACCGGGACCTCCGTTTCGTCGAGGACGCGTTGGCGCTGACCGGCACCGGCTCGTTGGCCGACCGCGCCATGCACACCCTCAGCGGCGGCGAGCGCCAGAAGGTCATGCTGGCCGCCGCCCTGGCCCAGAACGCCCGCATCCTGCTGCTCGACGAGCCCACGACGTTCCTCGATCCCCGCCACCGCGACGTCTTTCGCCGCGTGCTGCGCACCATCAACCGCGAGAAGGGGATCACCGTGATCGAGGTCACCCACGACCTGAACTGCGCGGCGCTGGACAGCCACCGCATCCTGGCCCTGCGCAACGGGGAGATAGCCTTCTGCGGCCCGCCCGGCCAGTTCATGGACAACGAGGTGCTGTCGCGACTCTACGAACGGTCGTTCCTCTTCACCGAGCATCCCGTGACCGGGCAGCCGATGATCCTCCCGGAGGAGGGTGACCGGATATGAAGCCTCTGTTGCTGGCCGGCATGATCATCCTGACCCTCGTGGTCCTCGTCGTAGCGCCGTTCGTGGGCATGACGTCGATCTCGCCGGAGTCGGTGATCGCCGCCGGCGCCGACGACCCCGAGTCCCGGATCTTCTGGTCGCTGCGCGTGCCCCGCGTGATGCTCGGGTTCCTGGCCGGAGCCTCCATGTCGCTGGCGGGCATGGTGTTCCAGGCCATGTTCCGCAACCCGCTGGCCACGCCCTTCACCCTGGGCGTCTCGAGCGGCGCGGCCCTCGGGGCCACGCTCTACATCCGACTGGGCCTGTCCTTCGCGGTCTTCGGCGTCTCGGGCGTGACCCTGTCGGCCTTCGCCGGCGCGCTGCTGGCGATCAGCGTCGTCTACGGCCTGATCCGCTCGCGGCCCGGCTCTTCGACCGGGACCATGCTGCTGGCGGGCGTGGCGGTGAACTTCACCTTCTCCAGCTTCATCCTGATGGTGCACTACACGTCGGACATGGCCAACTCCTTCAACATCCTGCGCTGGCTCATGGGACGGCTCGACACCGTGGGACCCGACGAGCCGCTCAGCCTGCTGCCGCTGATGGTCTTCGGCGGCCTCGCCGCGCTCGCCCTGCACCGCGAGCTGAACCTGATGAGCGTGGGGGAGGAGATCGCCGTCGGCCGCGGCGTGGACGTCTCCCGCTACCGCAAGGTGCTGTTCCTGGCCATGTCGGTGATGATCGGCGGCGTGGTGGCAATCTGCGGTCCCATCGGCTTCGTGGGCATGATGGCGCCGCACATCTGCCGTCTGGTGATCGGCCCCGACCACAGGTGGCTCGGCCCCATGTCGCTGTTGTTCGGGGGCGTCTTCCTGGTGGTCTGCGACGCCTTGTCGCGGGTGCTGGCGGCGCCCGCGGAACTGCCCGTGGGCGTGATCACGGCGCTGCTCGGCGGCCCCTTCTTCCTCTGGCTGCTCACCGGCCGCCGCGGCGCCTCCGTGGGCGCGGGGACGTGAACCCATGCTCCTGCTGCTGGCGGCGTCGCTCATCTGGGCTTTCTCCTTCGGCCTGATCAAGACCCGGCTGGTGGATTTCGACCCGCGGGCGGTGGCCTGCGTGCGCCTGGCGCTGGCGGCGGCGCTCTTCGCGCCCTGGCTGCCGCGGCTGCGCGGTG
>JAHIYU010000069.1 GCA_018814885.1 bacterium
CATGGCGTGTCCTCTCCTTTCAAAGAGATTTGAAAACGTCAATGGGGAGGATACGCCACCTCTTTTGATCAGGTCATCCACAACTTTCGATTATAACTCTTTCGCTAGGTGTGCGGGACAACTCGTTTGATAGCGCAATGAAAAGTGTCGCTTGCGCACCAATTACCCTGAAAAGGTATTGAAAAGAGTTCGGCCAGCCTCTACTTCAGAGCCTCCCTGACCTGGTTCTCAACGCCTCCGGCGATGATGACCTCCTGGACCGGGCGCCCGAGAGGTGCGAAGGCGTACTCGCCTCCCTGCCAGGTGATCGCGGCCCGAGCGAAGTCCACGGCGATCTCGCCGTCCATGACGACCGTCTTGTCCGCGGGTCCGGCGTGCGCGGCCCGCACGGCATCGACCAGCGTCGTGCTCTCGAGGCAGATGAACCCGTTGTTGATGGCGTTGCGCAGGTAGGTCTGGGAGTAGGAGCCGGCGATCAGCAGTGCGACGCCGGCGGCCTGCAGGGCGGTGACGGCCTGTTCGCGCGACGACCCGGTGCCGAAGTTGAAGCCGCCGATCAGGACGTCGCCCGCGGCCACGATGCCGGTGAAGGCGGGATCGTAGTTCTCCATCACCACGCGGGCCATGTCCCGGGGGGTCATGTCCTCGCGGTAGGTGTAGTCCTTCCCGTAGATGCCGTCGGTGTTCAGGTTGTCCACGTCGAGCCATAGCCCGCGGCCCTCGATGCGGGCGGGGAAGCCGTCCAGGATCTCCACCGCACCGGCACGCGGGGCTTTCCCGCCCGGCGCGAAGGCGTAAGCCGGCTGCGGGCCGGTGAATTCCTCGGGACCGGTGATCCGGCCGGCGACGGCCGAGGCGGCCACGACCACGGGGCTGGCCAGGTAGCACTTGGCGTCCCGCGATCCCATGCGGCCCTTGAAGTTGCGGTTGGTAGCGGAAATCCCCACCTCGCCGGCTTCCAGCAGACCGGTGCCCAGACCGATGCAGGGGCCGCAGCTCGGCGGCAGGGCGATCGCGCCCGCATCCAGCAGTATTTGCCAGTACCCCTGTTTCTTGGCCTGGTCCTCGACGAACTGGCTGGCGGCAGCGACATAGAGTTCGACGCCGTCGGCGACCTTGCGGCCCAGCAGCACGTCTGCGGCGGCCTTCAGGTCCTCGAGGCGCGAGTTCACGCAGGACAGCAGATAAGCCTTGTGGATCCGGATATCCGCGGCGATGAGGTCGGTCAGGGGCGCGGTGCGCTGCACGGTGTCCGGCCCCGCCACGTGCGGCGTCACCTCGCCGAGGTCGAGCGCGATGGAGCCCGCGTAGGCGGCGCTCGGATCCGAACGGAGGGGATCTCTCTCCCAGCCCGCCAGCTCGTCCTCGCCGAGACGGTTCTGGAGCCCCTGGAGTCCGAGGATCGCCCGCCGCTTGCGCAGGAAGTCGAGCGTCTGCGCGTCGCAGGGGAACCAGCCCACCAGCGCGCCCCACTCAGTGGTCATGTTGGCGATGGTCATGCGCGCGTCCATGGACAGGGTCTCCACGCCGGGACCGGCGAACTCGACGGCGGCGTTCAGCACCTCGCCCCGGTTGTAGAGGCCGCAGAGGGTGAGGATGACGTCCTTGCCGGTGACGCCCGGCTGCAGCTCGCCGCTCAGCCGGACCCGGACTGTACGGGGGATCTGCCACCAGAAGCGGCCGGTGGCCCAGAGGGCGGCGGCGTCGGTGCGCACCACGGGCGTGCCCACCGCGCTCACGGCGCCGTACATGTTCGCATGGCTGTCGCTGGCGACGCAGAAGCCTCCCGGCTTGACGTAGCCGTTCTCGATCATCACCTGGTGACCGATGCCCGTGCCGGCGGGATAGAAGTCCACGCCCTGGGACCTGGCGAAGGCCTCGATCTTGGCGTACTTGGCGAGATTGCCCGCGCTGCGGTTCTGGATGTCGTGATCCAGGGCGAAGACGGGTTGACCCGGGTTGGCGATCCTGGCGACGCCGAGCGTCTCGAACTTCAGCAGGACGGCGGCTGTGTTGTCGTGGGTCATGACCTGGTCGGGAACCAGGGTGACGAAATCACCCGCATGGAGTTCGGTCCCCGCGGGCAGGTCGACGGCGTGGGACTGGGCGATCTTCTCGATGACGGTCTGGGCCATGGCGATACACCTCCGTTGGCCCAAATCTGCTATCTGGGCCGACCCCGCACAAGGACCGTCAGCCGGGATATTTGTCCTCGATGTAGTCCCTCAGGTAGCGCAGCTGCACCTTCTGCTCGTGGCTGACCTGCTTGACGCAGTCGCCGATCGAGACCAGGCCGGCCAGGCGTCCCTCCTCCATCACCGGCAGGTGACGGATGCGCGCCTCGGTCATGATGGCCAGGGCTTCGGACACGTCGTGATCCGTCTCGACGAAGAGCAGGTGTTCGCTCATGATCTCGTGCACCTTGGTGTCGCGGGAGGAACGTCCCTTCAGCGCGATCTTCCCGAGATAGTCACGCTCGGTGACGATGCCCCGGATGTCGTCCTCCCGTGTGACGAGCAACGATCCCACACCTTGATTCGCCATGACCGCGATGGCTTCGTATACGCTGTCGTCGGGATCGACCTTGAAAACGTCCCTGCCCTTGTGCCTGAGAATGTCTGCAACGGTGGCCATGGTAGTCCTTCTCCTTGCCATGGGTTCGCACTCGAATTTCCGGTCACGATAAGCCAAATCGCGATGTGTGGCGACCGTTACCATCATTTCTGGCCAGCAGCCCGTACAATGCGCTATTTTCAGGCTTCGCGCGCGCATGCCATCCGAACCCGAGGTTTGCCGGTTATGAAACGTGTCCTGACACTGGCCCTGATCGCGACGGTCCTTGTGACGGGTTGCAGCGGCGACGACCCCGCGAATCCAGATCCGCCCGCCCCCGGCGACGTGATCGTCGAGATCGTGCCCGCGGGGCTGGGGGCCGGCTGGACCCTCACGGGCCCGGAAGGCTATACCCGCGATGGCACCGGCGACGAGCAGCTGACCGGTTTGGCTCCCGGCGACTATCAGATCACCTGGCTCCCGGTCCTGAACTGGGACGCGCCGCTGCCCCAGTCCCTGACGCTGGACGCCGGGGGGGCGATCACCTTCACCGGCACCTACGTCTCCGACCCGCCGCCCGAGAACATCGTGACGATCGACATCGAGCCCGACGACCTGTACGCGGCATGGGTGCTGAAGGTGGAGACGGGAGACGGCGAGAACGACCGCAGCGGCCACGGCGACGCCGTCCTGCACGACGTGCCGGCCGGACAGGTGACCGCGGACTGGGAAGAGATACCCGGCTGGTCCGTCCCCCCCCCCGGCTACGTGACGGCGGAGTTGCTGGAAGGACAGACCCTGGCACTGTCCGTGACCTACACCCTGCTGCCGCCGTGGCCGCTGGAATTCGTCCAGGTGCCCGCCGGCACCTTCGCCATGGGCTCGCCCGCGGCGGAGCCGGGCGCGTCGAGCGACGAATGGCCTCGGCACGACGTGACGCTGAGCCGCGACCTGTGGGTATCCGTCGCCGAGGTCACCAACGTCCAGTGGGACGACGTGATGGGCGGGAACCGGGAAGGCGACCCGACCGTCGCCAACCTGCCGGTGGTCCTAGTCTCCTGGGAGCAGGCCGTCGACTTCTGCAACGCCCTGTCGGCGAACGAGGGGCTCGCGCCCGCCTACACCGTGAACGGGGGCGTGACCTGGGATCCGGACGCGCCGGGCTACCGCCTCCCGACGGAGGCGGAGTGGGAGCACTTCTGCCGCGCCGGCACGATCACCGCCATCTCCGCCGGCGAACTGGCGGAACTGACGTGCGAACCCGATCCGGTCCTGACCTACTTCGCTTGGTACTGTCCCAACGCGTATGCCCGGCAGCCCGTCCGCTCGCTCTATCCCAACGATTGGGGCCTGTACGACGCGCACGGCAACGTGGGCGAGTTCTGCTGGGATCTCTACGACGCGAGCTACTACGCCGCCTCGCCGGCCGTCGATCCGGCGGGTTCCGACGTCGGCACGCGCAGGGTCGTGCGCGGCGGCAACTACTCCGCCTGGGGCGGCATCTGCCGCTCGGCGGCGCGTTCGTCGCAGAACCCGTTGTTCGGGAACCAGGCCGTCGGTTTCCGGGTCGTGCGCAACGACGCGGAGGACAAGCGCGGGGCCGGCGGATGAGCCACGCCGCGCTGGACGACGAACTGGCTATCGCGTCGGAATTCGCCCATCCGGGAGGGCGTAGCGGTATCGTCCGTCAGGCAGTGCGGCGGGCCGGCGACGGCGAACTGCTCGCCGACGCCGGCATCGCCTTCGTGATCGTGGACGTCAAATCGCAAAAAGCCGTACAGACAGACGGGATGATCCGAGAGGCGATGACACCCGCCGATCGGTAATGTCGAGGAAGAACCATGAAGAGACCTTATCTTGCACTGTCGGCGGCGTTCGCCCTGCCGGTGATGCTCGCCGTCGCCGTCGGCGTGGCCGGAGCCTCCGCGCCGCCGTACCGGCTGGAGCATCCCGTGGACGCGGGGGGCCGGCGCGTTTCCGGGGACGAGGGCTCCGTCTTCACCGGACACGATGTCGAGCTGCGCGCGCTCGTGCTGGACGACGAAGGCCGTCCCGCGCCGGGCGTCGTCGTCGTCTTCGACCAGGTGGCGCCCGCCGAGAAGCTGCTCGGCAAGAGCGAGACGGACTTCGACGGGATCGCGACCCTCACCTTCACCGCCGGCGCCGAGGCCGAGGAATACTCGATCGTGGCCCACACCGAGGGCGTCTGGGCGGACGGCGGCCGCAACGTCTACACCATACCCGTCCGCGAGACGACCTGGGTGCTGTTCATGCTCTTCGGCCTGGCCGGCGGGCTCGGGCTCTTCCTCTTCGGCATGGACATGATGAGCTCGTCGCTCCAGCGGTCGGCGGGCGGGCGCCTGCGGGCGATCCTAGGCACCCTGACGGCGAACCGCTACCTCGGCGCCGTGGTGGGCGCCGTGGTGACCATGGTCATCCAGAGTTCCAGCGCCACGACGGTCATGCTCGTGAGCTTCGTGCAGGCGCAGCTGATGAGCTTCGCCCAGACCCTGGGCGTGATCCTGGGCGCGGACATCGGTACGACCATCACCGCCCAGCTGATCGCCTTCAAGCTCACCGACTACGCGCTGCTGATGATCGCGCTGGGCTTCGGCCTGAAGTTCCTGGGCCGCCGGCACAAGCTGCGCAACCTCGGCAACGTGCTGCTGGGCTTCGGCATGCTCTTCTACGGGATGGCCGTCATGAGCATGGCCATGTCACCCCTGCGCACATACCGTCCGTTCCTGGATCTGCTCGCCGGACTCGAGAACCCGCTGCTGGGCATCCTGATCGGCACGACCTTCACGGCGCTGATCCAGAGCTCGAGTGCGTTCACGGGCGTGATCATCGTGCTGGCGCAACAGGGCTTCCTGTCCCTGGACGCCGGGATCCCCCTGATCCTCGGCGCCAACATCGGCACCTGCATCACGGCCGTCCTCGCCAGCCTCAACTCGGGCCGCGAGGCCAAGCGCGTGGCCCTGGCCCATACCCTGTTCAAGATCACGGGCGTGCTGGCGATGGTGTTCTGGATCCCCGTTTTCGCCGATTTCGTGCGCTCGGTCTCGCCAGGCGGCGCCATCGAACCCGCCGACACGGTGCGCATGGCCAAGTTCATCCCGCGCCAGGTGGCCAACGCGCATACCATCTTCAACGTTGGCCTGGCCCTGGTCTTCCTGCCTTTTACCGGGCTGTTCGGCCGTCTCGTCGTGCGCCTGCTTCCCGATAAGCTCGAACCGATCGCGGCCCGTTACCGGCCGCGCTACCTCGAACCCAGCATGCTGCAGACGCCGACCCTCGCCCTGAACCTGGCCAAGGTGGAGATCCTGCGCATGGGCGAGATCGTGCGCCACATGGCCACAGACGTGATCAAGCCCTTCGTTGACAACGACATGGAGATGCTGGACGATCTGCACGAGCGGGAGCACGAGATCGACGATCTGGATGTTCAGATCTTGGCCTATCTGATCGACATCGGCATGCAGGATCTCAGCGAGGAGCAGACCGAGGAAGTCTACCTGATGATGCACGTCACCAAGCAGTACGAGTTCATCGCCGACATCATCGACAAGGAGCTGTGTCCGCTGGCCCACAAGAAGGCGTCGCTGGGCGCCGACTTCTCGCCCTCCGGCCGCAAGGAGGTCGAGGCCTACCACATCAAGATGCTCAAGCAGATCTCGCGCGGTCTGGAGGCCTTCCGCGAGGACAGCCTCGAGACGGCCAAGAAGATGACCGTCAAGCAGGCCCGCTACGTGGCGCTGGAGGGTGATTACCGCCAGGCCCATTTCGAGCGCGTGAGCGGCAACATCAGGGAGTCGTTGGCCACCAGCGAGGTGCACCTTTCCCTGATGGACGCCCTGCGCAAGATGAACTCCCACTCGGCGGACATCGCGCGCGCCATGCTGACGCGGTTCGAGGGCGAGAAGGCGCTGGAGGGCAACGTTCCGGATTGATCGTGACCATGAGACAAGGAGAGATTCATGCCGATCCTGTTCCACCAGACGCGGGAACTCACGACCAAGATCGATGCGTTCCTCGACACGATCAGCGAGGGCGCTCTCGTCTTCAAGCAGGGGATCGACGATTACCTCGCCGGCAATGGAGAACGTTTCACGGAGCGCTGCGCTTCCATCAAGGCGCTCGAGAACAAGGCGGACGACCTGCGCCGCACCATCGAGAACCAGCTCTATCGCCATTCGCTCATCCCGGAATCGCGCGGCGATGTCCTGGGCCTGCTCGAGCATATGGACGACGTGATCAACACGGCCAAGCACACCATCAACCTGATCATGGTGGAGCAGCCGGAGATGCTTCCCGAGCACAAGACCGACTGGATCGAGCTGGCCGAGACCGCTGCGCTCACGGCTGAGACGGTGGTGCAGGCCGCCCGCGCCTTCTTCCGCGATCCCCAGTGCGTCAACGAGAGCCTGCACAAGGTCTACTTCCACGAGAAGGAAGGCGACCGGCGCGCCATGAACCTCAAGCGCAAGATCTTCGCCACCGATCTCGACCTGGCCCACAAGATGCACCTGCGCTACTTCGCGCAGCACATCGACGAGGTTTCCGATATGGCGGAGAACGTGGCCGACCGCCTGTCGATCTACGCCATCAAGAGGACCGTGTGATGCTGCTCGTCTTCCTGTCGGGCGGTCTCTTCTTGGGCTGGTCCCTGGGCGCCAACGACGCGGCCAACGTCTTCGGCACGGCGGTCGGCACGCGCATGATCAGGTTCGGCACGGCCGCGCTCATCTGCAGCCTGTGCCTGGTGGTTGGTGCCGTGATCGGCGGCACCGGCACCACGGAGACGCTCGGCCAGCTGGGCGCCGTGAACGCCCTCGGCGGCGCCTTCATGGTGGCGCTGGCGGCGGCCTTCACCGTCTTCGGCATGACGCGCCTGTCCTTGCCGGTTTCCACCTCGCAGGCCGTCGTGGGCGCCATCATCGGCTGGAACTTCTATTCGGGCTCGCCGACGGACGTCTCGACCCTGATCAAGATCGTCACGACCTGGGTGGCCTGCCCGATCCTGGCCGGCCTGTTCGCCGTGCTCCTCTACCTCGGGCTGATGGCGGCCTTCAGGCACTTCCCCCTGCACCTGGTGTGGGAGGACGTCGTCCTGCGGTGGGGGCTGATCCTGACCGGCGCCTTCGGGTCCTACAGCCTGGGCGCCAACAACATCGCCAACGTGATGGGCGTCTTCGTGCCCGTGTCGCCGTTCAAGCCGCTGGACGTGGCCGGCCTGTTCACGCTCGACGGCATCCAGCAGCTGTTCCTGATCGGCGGGTTCGCCATCGCCGTGGGCGTGTTCACCTATTCGCGGCGCGTGATGGAGACCGTGGGCGGCAGCCTCATGCACCTCAACGCCCCGATGGCCCTGGTGGTGGTGCTGGCCCACTCGCTGGTGCTGTATCTCTTCTCCAGCCAGGAACTCAGCGTCTGGCTCAGCTCGCATCATCTGCCGACGATCCCCCTGGTGCCGGTCTCCAGCTCCCAGGCGGTGGTCGGGGGCGTGCTGGGCCTCGGGCTGCTGAAAGGCGGCCGGGGCATCAAGTACCGCGTCCTGGGGGAGATCGCCGCCGGCTGGGTGACCACGCCGGTCGTCGCCTGCGCGATCACCTTCGTCGGCCTGTTCTTCCTGCAGAACGTGTTCGCGATACAGGTGATGCAGTAGGGGCACAGGACCCCCGTATGTACTCGGACCCGCGACGAAAACGGCCCGCCGCTTCCGGCGGGCCGTGGCGTCGTTTCTGATCGCGTTGTCTACATCTACACGGCGGCCGGCGGCGTAGGTGCCGGGCGCTGGCCGAGATCCTGATCCAGCATGAACAGTCCGGGGCCCTGCCCGCCCATCATCTTGAGTTTGCCGAGGATCGAGTCGATGGTGGCCTCCTCCTCGACCTGCTCGCTGACGAACCACTGGAGCATGGCGTGGGTGGCGAAGTCGCTCTCCTTCACGCACAGGCCGACCAGGTTGTTGATGTTCTCTGTCATATGTCTCTCGTGGCCCAGGGCGGCCTCGAAAACCGTTACGGGGTCCTGCCACTCGGTCTCGGGCTGCTGGACCGCCTGCAGCCGCACGCGGCCGCCGGTCATGTTGACGTAGTCGTAGATCTTCAGGGCGTGAAACAGCTCTTCCTGGGCCTGCATGCGCATCCATTGGGCGAAACCCTCATAGTGGTTGTTCTCGCACCACGCCGACATGGACAAATACAGGTAGGAGGAAAAGAATTCGGCTTGGATCTGGACGTTGAGCGCTATCTGGATCTTCTCTTTCAACACGGCGAAACTCCTTGGTGCCTCCTGGCGACGTGCCTGAGGTGTACAATGGGGCGTTCGGTGTAGAACAATAGTTTCTGTTCATCGATCTTGCCATTGAAATCGGCGTCACATGCTGATATCGGTTGTCATGTCCGGAAAGTGGCGGTTCCCTTCGGATGTGACGATACTGAAGCCCCGTGAGGATCGCTCATTCCAGGGTGGAAACGCCATCTCCCGCCATCTGGCCGCAATTTCGCCCCGAGTGGCGGTCGCCCGGGCCTGCCGGAACATGACAGCCACACGGCCGTCGGGGCCGCGAAAGGAAGATCCATGCCTTTGCAGGAAGTCGCCTCGTTCCAGGTCTCGCGACTGGAGATCCTGGACGAGCAGGGCAACGTGGACAAGGAGCTCGAGCCCGATCTGACGCGGGACCAGCTCATCGAGCTGTACCGTCACATGGTCTGGGGACGCATCACGGACGAACGGATGCTCAACCTGCAGCGCCAGGGCCGCATCGGCACCTTCGGCCCCAGCACGGGCCAGGAAGCGGCCCATTGCGCGCCCATGTTCGCCGCCACGGACCGCGACTGGTTCGTCGGGGCTTTCCGCGAGCACGGCGCCCGGCTGATGCGCGGCGAGAGCCTGCTGCGACAGCTTGTCTACTTCAATGGTTACGAGGAGGGCAACGTCAACGAGGAGGGTTCCAGCCCGCGCAACCTGCCCATCTCGGTGATCGTCGGCGCCCAGCCGCTGCACGCGGTGGGACTGGCCTACGCCATGCGCCTCAAGGGCGAGCCCGAGTCGGCCGCGCTGGCCTTCATGGGCGATGGCGCCACCAGCGAGGGGGATTTCCACGAGGCCCTGAACTTCGCCTCGGTCTGGAACCTGCCGGTCGTCTTCGTCGTGCAGAACAACCAGTGGGCGATCTCCGTGCCCCGCGCCAAGCAGACCAGGTCGGGCACCATCGCCCAGAAGGCCATCGCCTACGGGATGCACGGCGTCCAGGTGGACGGCAACGACGCCCTGGCCATGTACGTCGCCACCAGGGAGGCGCTCGAGCGCGGACGCCGCGGCGAGGGACCGACCCTGATCGAGGCCGTCACCTACCGCCTGATGATGCATACCACCGCCGACGACCAGTACAAGTACCGGACCGAGGAGGAGGAGAAGGTCTGGTGGCAGCGCGACCCGTTGCTCCGCTTCCGCAAGTACCTGGAAGCACGCAAGTTCTGGAGTGAAAAGGACCAGGCGGCCCTCGAGGAGGAGCTGAAGGCGCGGATGGACGAGCAGATCAAGGCCTTCGAGGCCAAGACCGATTTTCCGCCCGAAGCCCCGTTCGATCACGTCTTCGGTACACGGCACGACACGATCGAGGAGCAGAAGGCCGCGTTTCTGGCGGAGCTCGGGAAGGAGGCCGGCCATGCCTAAGCTCAACATGGTGCAAGCCATCAACCTGGCCCTGGACGAGGCCATGGCCGCCGACGATAACGTGATCGTGCTGGGCGAGGACGTGGGGGTCGACGGCGGCGTCTTCAGGGTGACCGACGGCCTGCAGGAGAAGTACGGCGAGGCGCGCGTCATCGACACGCCCCTGGCCGAGAGCGGCATCATCGGCACCTCGATCGGCATGGCCATGGCGGGGTTGCGGCCGGTCGGGGAGATGCAGTTCTCCGGTTTCTCCTACCTGATGATCCCCCAGCTCGAGGGACACGCCTCGCGCATGCGCTCGCGAACCCACGGGCAGTTCAACGTGCCGCTGGTCATGCGCCTGCCCTACGGAGGCGGCGTGCGCGCCCTGGAGCACCACAGCGAGAGCCGCGAGGCCACCTACGCCCATCTGCCGGGCGTGAAGGTCGTGATCCCGTCCGGGCCGCGCAACGCCCGCGCCCTGATGCGCGCGGCCATCGAGGATCCCGACCCCGTGGTCTACATGGAGCCCAAGCGTTCCTACCGGGCCTTCAAGGAGGACGTGCCCGCCGAGAGCGAGACCATCGAGATCGGCAGGTCCCGGGTCGTGCAGGAGGGCGCCGACATCACCGTCGTGGCCTGGGGCGCCATGATGCACACCACGCAGAAGGCCGTGGCCGAGCTCGAGAAGGAGCGCGGCGCGAGCATCGAACTGATCGATCTGCTGACCATCGCCCCCCTGGACGGGAACACCATCGCCGAGTCGGTGCGCAAGACCGGACGCCTGGCGATCGTGCAGGAGGCGCCGCGTTCGTTCGGCGCCGCCAGCGAGATCATCGCCACCGTCAACGACAAGGCACTGATGTACCTCGAGGCTCCCGTGAAGCGGATCACCGGCTACGACGTGGTCACGCCCTACTTCAGTCGCGAGTTGCTCTACATGCCGACGGTTGGCCGAGTCCGCCGGGGCATCGAGGAAGCGCTAGATTTCTAAGGAGATACCGATGTTCGAGTTCAAGCTGCCCGATCTCGGCGAAGGCATCCATGAGGGCGAAGTGCTCAAGTGGCACGTCCAGCCCGGCGACACCATCGCCGAGGACGCGCCGCTGGTGGACGTGGAGACCGACAAGGCCGCGGTCACGATCCCGTCGCCGCGAGGCGGCAAGATCGTCACGGTCGTCGGCGAGGTGGGCGACGTGGTCGAGACCGGACAGGTCATCGCCGTGATCGACGACGGCAGCGGCAAGGCG
>JAHIYU010000070.1 GCA_018814885.1 bacterium
GAAGAACGCGACCCCGCGATTCGGCCTAAAGGCCCATCAGGTGTTCTGGAACGAGCGGGGCAGCATCGTCTGCGCCTGCTGCCACATCCCCTATCCCGGGTCCGATACCTGGATCTGGGAGCGATGGGAAGAGATCACGCCCGCCGACATGGTGGAGATCGACCGCCAGGGCGGGGGCGTGGCGTGCGAGGGCTGCGGCAAGGAGCCCAGCCGTATCGCGCGTCTGGACCCGAACGAAAGGACCTGAGCGATGAGCAAGACGACCAAGAAGACCACGCGGGCTCGTAAGCCCGTAGCCGAGAAGCCGGCCGCCAAGGCCAAGGCTCCGCGCGAAGAACTCTGCGTTTTCGCGTTCCGGCTGACCGAGGACGAGAGAAACGCCATCCACGCCGCAGCCGGGCCGGGGAAGGCATCGAAGTTCGCTCGCAGCCTGCTGGTGGCCGCAGCGACGAAGGACGAGGGGGCCGTCCGGGCGATCATGAAGGAAGTCGTAGCCGAGGCATAGCACACTGGAACCCGTTCTGAACCGACGACCTCTCGTCTCACCGAGGGGTCTGTCGGCTTCAGGGAAGTCCCCACCCCAGCCACGACCCGGATTCCGCCGATTCACCCTTTCACCTTTCACCCCCGGGGTCTCATATACGCGGGCGAGAGCGGAGGGGAATATGCGCGCGGGTGGGTGAAAGGGGAAAAGGAGAGAGAGTGTGTTTGTATATAATAACTTACAGCATTCTCGCTTCACCCTCTTTCACCCCTGCGAGATGGGGTGAAATGGTGAAACGGCCTGCAACTGGTTGCAAGAAATTGGATTGCAGCGGTTAAGCCAGGACGTGTTTCACCTTTGGGGGTTCTTCACCGCTCAGGGCTGCGGCTCACCAACCTGTAGAAGCGCGCGGTCGTTCCGCGGGCACAGGCGGTCCGGGTGATAATGTCCCCGCGTTGTTCCAGGGTCGTCACCAGCCCCTGGAAGGTCTTGGCGTCGACCTTCATCCGCTTCAAGAGGACGCTGTGAGCGAGCTCTCCACCGGGTGCCCCGCCGAGCTTCTTGAGGAACTTCAGGCACTCCCCCTGGAACGGATTCTCCGCCACGTGAGACTGGGCCATGAAGAGCATGCGCCGGGCTTGGTGCGTGACGAATCGCCGTGCCCACTCTACCGCCGCAGCGTCGATCTTCGGCTCGAGGTGGTTCTCGCTGATCGCGTAGAGAAGGGCGAGCTTTCTCGCGTGCTCGCTGACTCGCCCCCAGACCGTCGTTCCGGCCTCGTTCTCCGCAGCCTCGGCTTGCGCGTACTCGGCCTCCGCCTCAAGGCGCATCTCGACCAGGATCTCCTTCGCATCGCCCGTGTGGAGGATGCCCCGTGGCTCGGGGTGCCAGTTCTCAAGATTGCCGTTCCCGGGTTGGAAATCCGCCCACCACTGGGCGGTCTCCACGATCCGTTCTGGCAAGGGCTTGAGCCTCGGCTCCTGTCCCGGCGATCTCCCCCCGCAGTCGAGAATGATCATCCGCGCGAAGAATCCGTTGGTCAGCATCCGGTCTGACAGGGCCTCGTAATAGTGTTTCGGGATGGCGGTACCGAACACGACCAGGCACGGCTGGTCGATGGCCCCGGGCGCATCCCGGCCGGCCTTGCGGCGCATCGGAAACACCGAATCGGCCGAGGAGTAGATCGTCAGCATCGTGCCCATGATATTCTCGTGGCGGGCATCGCGGGCCTTGTTGATCGACTGCAGCATGCCGTCGATCTCGTCGGTCTGGAACAGCATGCAGGGCTCACTGAAGAGGGCGTCCTGGATGCCTTCACCCGAGGCGAACCGTCCGCCGAGTTGGTGCGATAGCCCGACCGCGTGCAGGATCTCGGTGTTGAGCTTCCGAGGCCTGTCCTTGCCGGCCGCCGAATGCGCCAGGCCGAGCAGGTAGAGATTCGTCCGGTTGTTCCCGGGGTCGCGAACCTTGCGGCCGGCGAGCGTCGCTTGCAGAGCCAGCGCCCCAGCGAAGCTCATCACCAGGTTCGGATACGGGGCCGAGTCCAGGCAGTGGTCCATGACCTCGGACACGAAGCCAGGGATCCTGAACAGCTCGTCTGGCATCGGCCCCGGGTCCTGGACATCCTGGGGCACTTCGTCTTCCGGTGCCGCGGCGTTGTCCTGCCCCCAATGGTTCTCCGCCACCGCGACGGCTACCTGATCGGGCTCATACCTGGCGATGCTGCTCGCGATCCGTTCGACCTCGCGGTCCTTGAGCGGTGGGCTGCAGCGGTCCAGGTTGGCCCGGGCCAAGGCGGATAGGATCTCCGCCTGGCTCATCCCCACCCGGCGCATGGCCCCGCCCAGGCGCGCCAACGTGGCGTTCCTGTGGCCGGCTGGTATCAGGTTGCCACCGGCGGGCGCTGTCACGCCCTCGGGCGCCACGGGCGCGCCCTGTGGCGCGTCCTGGATATCCTCCGCTGGCCCATCTGCCCCCTGGGCGAAAAGGTCCGCCCCGCCCTCGACCTGATCCACCAGCCACGCGGGGGGTTCGGGTAGGTCGGACGGCCCGGACGCAAAGTCCCCGGCCCACTGGTACGGCTTCCCGCCCACGATCGAGGGCGGCAACACGATGTAGCCGCCGTTGGCCCGGGTATCGACCTGTGGGGCGAGCCGGCTAGCCGTGCTGTTCCACTTCTTGCCTTCCGGTTGCCGGAAGATGTAGTGCCTACCGCCTCGGGGTGTCCGCGAAACGGGACAGCCTGCGAGGCCTTCCGCCTTTTCCGCGTCGCCAGGCCAGGGATTCTCCGCTCCATCCACATCGATGACGAGTTGCCCGGCAGTCGGCATGGCGACATTCGCCTCCGGGAGCCTGGTCCACCAGGCCTCGATCTGAGCGACGTCCGTCGTGGCGTCCAGAAACCCGTGCGCCGTCGCAGGGGCCTTCCCGCCTGGCACGCACGGAAAGACCGGGTACCCGAGCTCGGCATACCGCAACGCCGCCTGCAGCAATGTCCCCTTGGATTCGCCCACAAGCACCTACTTCAAGATCAGAAGGGTAGATCGTCATCTTCCCGCGGGTCGTATTCCCGCGCTCCGTTGCCGGCCATCGCGCCCACCGGCTCGAGATCGTCGTCCATCCCCGGCTCCCGCCACGGCGGTCGTTCACTCAACTCGTAGCCCACGATCCGCGGGAACTGCTCCCCGACCACCTTGCGCACCGTGATGGTGCCGGTCTCGCAGAGCGCCCCATCCTGGGCGACGGCCGCAGCCTCGGCCGCGGTCAGCGGCACCGAGGCGTTCGACCTTTTCCGCCACCAGGACTCGGCCTTGTGGCGGGCCCAGCCGTCATGCTCGAAGCAGATCCACTCGGCGAAATACCGATGGAATCCGACCTCGTACTCGACCCGCAGCGTCTTGGGCGCATCCTCGGGCGCGCCCTTCTTGGTGTGGACGCTGTAGAAGACCTCGCGGACCTCATGGACCTCCGTTGTAACCTCACCCGACAGGATGCCCTCGGTGGACGCCGTAGCCTCGTGCTGCTGCCGCTCAGGCGGAGGGAACACGTAGCCGCAGTCCGGGCACATGGCGTAGCCGGTTGCGACCAGGCTCCGGCAATCAGGACACTGCTTGGCCGGCGCTTCGCCCCCTGCACGGTGGTGGACCGCCTGGACTCGGATTGCGTCGACCGGCCCGTGCCGCAGCACGTTGCCGCCGAAGTCCAGGACCAGGCAGTTCTCCTTGCCCTCGTTGAGGCGGAAGCCGCGTCCGACCATCTGATAGTAGAGTCCAGGGGACATCGTCGGCCGCACCATGGCCACGCAGTCGATGTTCGGCGCGTCGAAGCCCGTGGTCAGCACGTTGACGTTGACCAGGTACTTGACCCTGCCCGCCTTGAACTCCGCCAGGACCTGATCGCGCTCCACGCTCGCCGTCTCGCCGAACACCGTGGCCACGGACTCGCCCGCCATCTGTCGCAGGACCTCTGCGACGTGCTCCGCGTGCCGGATGCCAGTGGTGAACACGAGCGCCGAATGCCGATCCTGCGTCTGTTCGACGATCTCCCGGCAGGCCGACTCCACGAGCTCGTCCGTGTCCATGAGGTCCTCGGCCTCGCCAGCCACGAATTCTCCTGCGCGCACATGCAGGCCCGACGTGTCCAGCGGCTGGGCTGCGCCCTTGGTGACCAGCGGGCAGAGGAAGCCCTGGACGATCAGTTCCTTCACGCCGATCTCGTAGCAGACCTCGTTCAAGACGTTGCCCGGCTCGCAGATCATCCCGCTCTTCATCCGGAACGGGGTCGCGGTCAGCCCGATCACCCGCAGGTTCGGGTTCACCTTGCGGGCATCGTCGAGGAACGTCCGGTACATCCCGTCGCCATCTGGCGGGATCATGTGCGCCTCGTCGATGATCACCAGGTCGAATGCGTCGAGCTCACAGGCCCGCCGATATACAGACTGGATGCCGGCGATGATGATCGGGTGCTCCGTGTCGCGGCTCTTCAGCCCAGCCGAGTAGATCCCCGTCTTCATCCACATCTCCGGCGCCACGATCTGGATCTTCTCCAGCGCCTGCTCGAGCAACTCCTTCACGTGGGCCAGGATCAGGACCCGGCCGCCCCACCTGCCAACGGCATCCCGGCAAACGGTGGCCATCACCGGAGTCTTGCCTCCGCCCGTGGGGATCACGACGCACGGGTTGTCGTCGCGCTCCCGCAGATGCCTGTAGATTGCGTCCACCGCCTCCTGCTGGTAGGGCCTCAGTTCAAGCATCGATGATCTCCTCCAGGCGCACGAGGGTGCGGCCGCCGCGGACCGCCCCGCGCATCTCGATGTTCAGCTTCTTGATCTGGCTGTCGTCCGTGTACAGGCCGCCGTGCTGCAGAGCGTCCAGGAGCGCCTTCTGCACGTTGTCGATGTCCCTGCGCTGCCGGTCCGGC
>JAHIYU010000071.1 GCA_018814885.1 bacterium
CGCCGGATTAAAGGGATTCGGCGCCGCCGCCGCGCGCAGGACTGCCGGCGGGCCGTCACCCGCGTCCAGGGCGCAGTAGTTGTGGTAGGAGATCCAGATCCGCTCGGGCTGCGGGACGCCCCCCACGGTGTCGCGCCGCGCCCAGGCGAAGACCGCCTCGCCGGCGCCGTCGACGGACAGGGACAGGTGCTGGTCGAGGCCCGTGTCGCTCTGCCCGGCGAGATCGTCGCTGCGGTCCTCCCAGGTGCCGCCGTCGCGGACCTGGTAGTACAGACGCCTGGTGTGGGGCTCCAGCATCGGATCGCTGCCGAGCTGGTACCAGAAGGCGTGTACGCGGCCGCCCGGGTCGACGCCCACCCGCGGCGACAGGGGCCAGTCGTAATAGTCCACGGACACGGTCATGTCGATCGCATCGCTCCAGCCACCGGTCTCGGTCCACTCGCTGAAGCGGATGAAGTTGCAGGGACAGGTGGGCTGCAGGCCGGTGGACAGGAAGACGTAGCCGTCGGGGGTGCGCGCCGCGTCGAACTCGCTGCCGAAGGCGTAGCCGCTGGCGTGTGAGACGGGGTCGGTCCAGCCGCCCCCGGGCTGCCAGTCCACGTACTTCAGGCACGGCTCCGGATCCATGTCGTTGTAGTAGATGCGCGGCAGGGGGCTGGCGGGGCCGCCGTACTCCGTCACCTGGGGGAACGCGTAATCGTACAGCTCGGAGTCGGCGTTGGGGACGGTCTCCAGCGCGTCCCAGCCGGACCCGGTCCGGCGCATGAAGCGGATGGCGCCGCCGGAGTAGGAGCCCGACCAGACGGCCAGCCAGGCCCACTCGTCGTACGCGTGATACGGACTGCACCACAGGTCTATGCGCCCGACGCCGTCCACCTGGGCGCCCAGGTAGGCCACCGCGGCCGTCGCCCAGTTCGCCTCGCCGTCGCCCTCGCGCACCACGAGGCTGTCGCCGCGCACGAAGGCCAGCACGTAGGTCTCGTCCAGCAGCACGCCGACCTCCGGCCGGGTGCCGGGTCCGTGGGCTTGACGGTAGGAGCGGCCCCCTCCGGAGAAGCCCGTGCAGGCGATACCCTCGAAGGAGGTCCAGACGCCGGATCCATCCTGTTCCCAGACCGTCACCGAGATTAAGGGTTGGGGCGAGGCCACCGACGGCCGGCTGCAATCGAGGGGGGGCCCTTCGATCGGCCAGGTGAGGCGGGCGTCGGCTTGGGCCGCCGGCGCGAAGACGACAACGGTCAGGGACAGGGCGATGAGGCGGCTCACAAGATGCTTCGTCATGTCCACCCCCAGAGGTGTCCAGATGGGCGGGCTGGTGCGCATCCTCGGCGGGGACGGCACCGGCAGGGGCCGGAACGATCATACATGATCGAAGAGAGACGGGCAATCGCCGGTCAGGTCCGATCTCCCGGGACGGGTCGAAGAGATCGAGGCTCATCCTGTTGACGGACAGAGCCCTGGACGGGCACGCCCTGTCGCGGGGGCGTCTGAAGCGTCCCGGAGCCAGGGGGGCGGAGGGATCCGGAAGCCGAGCGAGCCGGTCACAGGAAGTGACCGGCGAGCGCCCCCGCGACAGGGCGTGCCCGTCCAGGGCTCCGCCCCATCACCGGAGCAGCTCGATCTCCTCGACGAGCACCCGGTCCAGCTCGGCCTTGTCGATGTTGCGATGCAGCTTTCCCCGCCGGTAGATCGCCACCTTGGACTTGCCGGCCGCGATGCCCAGGTCGGCGGCCTTCGCCTCGCCGGGGCCGTTCACGATGCAGCCCATCACCGAGATCACGCGGTCGGGCGGCAGGCCCTTGGCCAGCTCCTCCACCCGGCGCGCCAGCGCCACCACGTCCACTTCCACGCGTCCGCAGGTGGGACAGGCGACGACCCGCGCGAAGCCTTTGCGCAGACCCAGCGCCTGCAGCATGTGGAACGCGGCGACGACCTCCTCCACCGGGTCCGCGGCCAGGGAGATGCGCACGGTGTCGCCGATCCCTTCCGACAGCAAAACGCTCATGGCGGCCACCGAGCGCGAGATGCCGGCCTGCAGCGTCCCCGCCTCGGTGATGCCAAGGTGCTGGGGCACGTCGGAGATCCCGGCGAAGCGCCGGCAGGCCTCGATCACTTCCCTGGGCTCGCTGCTCTTGAGCGAGACTATCACGTCGTCGAAGCCGACCGCGGCCAGCGTTTCCAGTTCGTCCAGCGCGCTCTGCACGAGGGCGCCGGCGGGGTCCATGGCGGCGAGATCCTCGTACCGCCTGTGCAGGCTGCCCTTGTTCACGCCGATCCTGATCGGCACGCCGAGATCCCGCGCCGCGGCGGCCACCTCGCGCACCTTGTCGCGCGAGCCGATGTTGCCGGGGTTGATGCGCAGCTTGGCCACGCCCGCCAGCAGGGACTTCAGGGCGAGCGTGTGCTGGAAGTGGATGTCCGCCACCAGCGGCACGTTGCTCTCGGCCACCAGGCGCGGCAGGACGTCGGCGGCCGCCTCGTCGTTGACGGTCACGCGCACGATCTCCGCGCCGGCGGTGGCCAGCTCGCGGATCTGGTCGATGGTGGCGTCGAAGTCGCAGGTGCGGGTTGTGGTCATAGACTGCACGCGCACCGGCGCGCCGGCGCCCACGGTCACGCCGCCGACGGAGACCCGCCGGGTGTCGCGGCGCGGCGCGGTCACGCCCGCTCTCGCCTCGGAGTCGCTCATGTGTCCTCGCTCAGGGCCGGTCCCGCGACGCGCAGGTCGCCCACGCGGCGGGTCAGCTTGTTGGCGTCCAGGTACTCGAGCATGGGAATGCCCAGCTTGCGGCTCAGGCCGGTCAGCCCGCGGAAGTCGGCGAACTTGAAGTTGCCCTCGTCCCGGAAATACACGCGCAGGCTCGAACGCAGCCCGGCCAGCGCGTCGGCATGCACATGATAGTCCGGAGTGACGGCCACGGCACGACCCCCGGCGACGAGATAGCGCAGGTATTCCGCGACGTCGTGGCCGCCGGCGCCGACCGGCAGGGCGGCGTCCAGGTCCGCGGCGTCGCTGCCGGCGAGGCCGGCCG
>JAHIYU010000072.1 GCA_018814885.1 bacterium
CCTGCTGGTGGCCCTGCCGCCGGACGCCTCCGCCTGCGACGTGCGCGTGACAGCGGGCGCCGGCGAGATCGCGGACAGCCGCGTCGCCCATCTGCGCGGCCTGCCCGTGGTCTCGGTGCTGGCGCGGGGGCTCTCCCCTGACGCTGTCGTAACGGTCGCGCACGACGGAAACTGGTCCCGCGCCGCGAAGTCGCCCGTCCGCGCCCATTCCCGCGGCTTCGACGCGGCCCTCGGCGGACAGATCGCGGGCCTGCCGGCAGGTGAGAAGGCGACCGATGACGGCGTCTACCTCGTCGTCACAACGCCGGAATACGTCGACGCCTGCGCGCCGCTGCTGGACTGGAAGCGGGAGAAGGGCCTGCAGGTCCGGCTGGCCACCACCGACGAGACCGGCTCCGACAACGTCGCGATCCAGGCCTGGCTCCGCGAGGCCTACGCCACCTGGGAAGTGCCCCCCGAATACCTGCTCATATTCGGCGACGTGGACGACATCCCCGCCTGGAGCTTCAGCGCGAATGTCACCGACCTGCCCTACGCCCTGATGGACGGGGACGACTGGCTGCCGGATCTCCTGCTCGGCCGCATCCCCGTGGAATCGGTCTACGAGGCCCAGGTGGTGATCAACAAGACCGTCGCCTACGAGCGTGCGCCGTACCGCGTGGACGAGGGCTGGTTCACCCGGCAGCTGATGGTGGGCGGAAATTTCAGCTCGAGCACGCCCGTCAGCACGGTCACTTGGTGCGGCGAGCAGCTCCAGGAGCTGGGCTTCGAGCCCGCTACGCAGGTCTTGTTCCCGCCGCTGTTCAACGGCGTCTATCCCATCACCCAGGCCCTCGAGGCGGGCGTGTCGATCGTTGCCTACCGGGGCTGGGCCTACGGCATCGAGGGCTGGGAGCCGCCCCATTTCGTGATCGCGAACATCCCCGGCGTGAACAACGGCGCGATGCTGCCGGTGGTGATGAGCTTCGTCTGCCTCAACGGCGATTTCTCCAACGACGAGGACTGCTTCGGCGAGGTGTTCCTGCGCCAAGGCACGCCGACGGAGCCCCGCGGCGCGGTGGCCTTCATCGGCAACGGCGAGCACTGGTCGCACACCCGCTACAACGACGCCATGGCCATCTCCTTCTTCGAGCGCATCGTCGATCCCGGCGTGACCGACCTGGGCGCCCTGATGCTCGCGGGCAAGCTGCGCTTCATGGACTTCTTCCCCCACGAGATGAGCTTCGCTGAGCACGGCGAGGAGTCGGTGGAGTTCTACTTCCACATCTACAACCTGCTCGGCGATCCCGAACTCGAGTACTGGCGCGGCGCACCGGCGGAGATGACGGTCGCCCACGACGCCGGCTGCTCGCCCGACGCCTCCCGCTTCGTCGTCACCGTCGCCGAGGCCGACGGCACGACGCCATTGGCCGGTGCCCGCGTCGGCGTGACGCAGGACGGCGTGCTGGTCGGCTCCGTCTTCAGCGACGCCGACGGCTTCGCCCACGTGCCCCTGTCGGGCCTCGCGGACGCGGCCCCGCTGACCGTGACCGTGACCCGCACGAACCGCTTCGCCCGTCAGTCCGCGGTGCTCGTGCAGCAGCCGGAGGCCTACCTGACGGTCACCGGCCTGACCTGGACCAGCGAGCCGCCCTACGGCAACGGCGACCAGGTGGTCAACCCCTCCGAGGTGCTCACCGTCTACCCCGAGATCACCAACGCCAGCACCCTGACCTCACACGTCGCGACCCTGACCCTCGCGATCGACGGCCCGGCCGGCGTCGACCAGGCCTCCTTCGCCCTGCCCGCACTCGCCGGCGGCGAGGTGTACCAGACCGGCGGCGACGAATACTTCTTGTTCGGCCTGCTGTCCCAGGCCGACGACGGCGCCAAGCTCCGCCTGCGGATCGACGCCGCCCACGACGGCCGGGTCGACACATCCGAGTGGGTCCTGACCGTGGGCGGTCCGACGATCTCGGCCGAGGCGCTCGCCGTCGGCGGCGACGGCTACCTGCGCCAGGGCCGGGACAACGAGGTGGTACTCACCGTCCGCAACGCCGGAGGCCTGTCCCTGGTCGGCGGCCACGCCCGGTTGAACCTGCTGACGCCCGACGTCGGTAGCGTCGTCACCGGGCTGGTCGACCTGCCCGACGTGGCGCCGGGCGCGACCGCCGCGGTCGTCGCGCCCTTCGTCCTGGCCATCGACGGCGACGTGCCCACCGGCAAAGGCGTCACCGTCGAGTTCGTGGTCTCCGACGACGCGGAGGCGTACCAGGCGGAGCTCCACGGCGAGCTGATCGTGGGCGACGTGGATCCCGGCGCGCCCGTCGGCCCCGACGCCTACGGCTACTACGCCCTCGACAGCGCCGACATCGACTACCCGGCGGTGGTGCCGGCGTACCGCTGGACGCACCTTAATCCCGCCTACGGCGGCGCGGGCGTCGAGGTGCCCTTCGCGAGCGACAACGCCTTCGCGGCGGTGGGCCTGCCCTTCGCCTTCCGGTACTACGGCCAGACCTACTCGGGGCAGATCAGGATCAGCGAGAACGGCTGGATCAGCTTCGACACCAGCGACGAATTCGAGTTCTACAACTGGCCGCTGCCCAGCAGCCACGGCAACCATTCGGTCGTCGCGCCCTTCTGGGACAACTTCGATCCCACGCTGGAGGGCACCGGCGGCGTCTTCACGCGTCACGACGCCGCGGCGGGGACCTTCACTGTGGAGTGGAGCAACATGCTGCACTACCTCTCGACGGTGGACGACGTCGATCCGCCCGTGGACGACGCGCAAACCTTCCAGCTCGTGCTGTTCGACCCCGCCGTCCACGCCACCCCGACCGGCGACGGCGAGATCGAGTTCCTGTACCGGCAGGTGATCAACGCCGACCATCTGCGCCAGTTCGCGACGGTCGGCCTGGAGAGCCCCGACGAGACGGACGGCCTGGAGCTGACCTACGCGGGCCTCTATGCGCCGGGCGTGGCGCCCATCGGGCCCGGCCTGGCCGTCAAGCTGACCACCAAGCCGCCCGTATACGATCCCTTCGCGGTAGAGACGTTCACGGCCGAGCGGTCTGCCGCGGGCGCTACCCTCGCCTGGAGCGTCGTCGACACGCGGCCGGTCACGGGCTGGATCGTGACGCGGCGCGACGCCACCGGCGAGACCGTGCTGACCGCCGAACCGCTGGCGCCGGGCGCGCGCGAGTTCCTCGACGCCGGCGGCACCGGCGAGGGGGAGACCGCCTACCGGCTGATCTCGCTGCACCCCTACGGGCACCGCACCGACGCCGGCACGACGACCCTCGAGGCCACCGCCGGCGGCGAGGGCCGGGTGCGCTTCTCGCTGTTCCCGGTACAGCCCAATCCGGCGCGGGGTGACGCGCGCATCGGCTTCGCCCTGCCGCAGGGCGGACCCGTGATGCTGCGCGTATACGACGTGGCCGGACGCCTGGTGCGCGTGCTGCTCGACGGCGAGATGCCCTCGGGCCCCTCGCAGCTCACCTGGGACGGCCGCACGGCAGACGGCCAGGAGGCCGCGGCCGGCGTGTACTTCACCAGGCTCGAGAGCGCCGGACGCGTGCAGACCCAGAAGCTGCTGCTGGTGAGATAGGAGCGCGAGACGTGAGGTTCATCCTGTTCTTGCTGGCCGTGATCACGATCCTCGGGCTGTGGGAGATGGCGCGGCACCGCTACATGCGTCGTCGCATACCCCTGCGCATCCACGTGAACGGCAGCCGGGGCAAATCCTCCGTTACGCGCCTGATCGCCGCGGGCCTGCATGCTGGAGGACTGCGCACGTGCGCCAAGACCACCGGTTCGGCGGCGCGCTTCATCCACGTCGACGGCAGCGAATCCCCGATCGTGAGGCACGGTTCGCCCAACATCCGCGAGCAGCTGCGCGTCTTCCGGCAGGCGGTGTCGGAGAAGGCCGAGGCGCTGGTGATCGAGTGCATGGCGGTCAGGCCGGACCTGCAGTGGACCTGCGAGCACCGCATCGTCGGCAGCACCCACGGCGTGGTCACCAACGTGCGTTCCGACCACCTGGAAGTGCAGGGCCCCCGGCTCGAGGACGTGGCGCGCGGCCTGGCGGGCACCATCCCATGCAACGCCGCCTTCTTCACGGGGGAGGAGACCTTTGCGCCCTATCTCGAGCAGCAGGCGCGGCGGCGCGGCTCCCGCTTCCAGCGGACCGTCCCCTCCACGGTGAGCGAGGAGGATCTGGCTCCCTTCACCTATGTCGAGTTCGCGGAGAACGTGAGCCTGGCTCTCGACGTCTGCGAGGCGGCCGGCGTGCAGCGGTGCAAGGCGCTGGAGGGCATGTGGAAGGTGCGCCCCGACGTGGGCGCCCTCGACCGCGTGCGCATCGACGTGCCGGGCAAGGAGGTCCACTTCGTCAACGCCTTCGCGGCCAACGATCCCGAATCCACGGCGCGGATCTGGGAGCACCTGGGCCTGTCGAAGAGCCCCGAAGCGGCGATCGTGCTCTACAACAACCGGGCGGACCGCATGCGGCGCGCCCGCGACCTGGCTCCCCTCTTCGGCGACACGATAACCGCCCGCCGCTACGTGCTGGTGGGCGAATCGACGGCGCAACTCTCCGATCTCTTCGGCCGGCGCGTGCCGCGCGACAGCGTCGTGGACCTGGGCGGGCTGGACGCGGCCGAGGCCTGGCGCAGACTCGTCGAGATCTGCGGCGAGCGGGCCACCGTGGTGGGCGTCGGGAACATCGGCGGGGCGGGCATGGCCCTGCTCGATCTGCTGAGGGAGAAGGAGGTGGCGCCGTGATCATCCAGGCCATCGGCTTGGGGCTCGTGGTCAGCCTCGTCTTCTCTGAGATCATGGGCGTGGCGGCGGGCGGTCTCATCGTGCCGGGGTACATCGCCCTTCACCTGCACCAGCCGCTGCGCGTGGCGGGCACCATCGTCGCTGCCATGCTCACCTACGGCACCGTCCAGCTGCTGAGCCGGTTCATCCTGCTCTACGGCCGGCGCACCCTGGTCTTCAGCGTGCTGGTGGGCTTCGTCTTCGGCTATCTGACGCGCTACGTGCTGGTCTTCAACGCCATGCTCGATACGGGGCTGGACGTGTCGATCGTGCAGTCCATCGGCTACATCATCCCCGGCCTGATCGCCTACTGGATGCATCGCCAGGGCGTGATCGAGACGATCAGCACGATGATCATGGCGGCTTTCCTGGTCCGGCTGGCGCTGGTCCTGGCACACGGAGGCAGGCTTGTTGACATGGCTATCGGCTAGCCGCCGCCCCCTGATCCTGGGCGGCCTCGCGGTGCTGGCGCTCCTGCTGCAGGGGGTGCTCGAAAGGACGCGTACGCCCGTCAAGCAACGAGACTATGAGCTCAAGATGGCCGCGGCCGAGAAGGCGTATGCGGCCTATCTTGCCGTCAGACGCGACCGGCAGATGGATAACGCGACGGTGGAGCTGGAAAGCGATCCGGCCGGTACTGGGCTGATTGGCCCCGAGGAAAGCAAAATCACCAACTCGCCAGGTGATCTGGTTGCCAAGCAGACATGCCTGAATCCTAACTGGGCGGCGGTGATCGTGGACATGTTCCGACACGCCGGCCTGAAGGCGGGCGACTCCGTGGTCATCGCCGTCACGGGCTCGTTTCCCGGCCTCAACATCGCCGTCTACGCTGCGGTGGAGGCCATGGAGCTCCTGCCGGTCGTCATCACATCGGTGAGCGCGTCCCATTGGGGTGCCAGTGATCCCTTGTTCACCTGGCTCGACATGGAAAAACTCTTCATCAAGGAGGGGGTCTTTGACGTGCGATCCGCCGCTGCGACACTCGGCGCCAGCGACGACATGGGGCGGGGCCTCACCCCGACAGGGTGCCAAATGGTCCGCGCCGCCATCGACCGCAACGATATTCCCTTACTTGCCTCGAGAGATATCGAGGATGCTATAACGGTCCGCATGGCCTTCATCGAGGAGTGCTTGGATGGACGCCGCTGTCGGGCCTATGTCAACGTGGGTGGCGGTGTGGCAAGCCTGGGTGCCACACGGAACAAGCATCTTATTAAACGCGGGTTGTCCACGACTCTCGGAGTGAAAAACTGGCCGCGAAAGGGGTGCATGGTCCGGATGTCGGACAAGGGTGTGCCGGTGATTCACCTACTGAATATCAGCGACCTGGCCCATGATTATGGACTGCCGCAGCCACCGGACTATGATTACTTGGCGACCCCCGGCGAGGGGGACATATTCAAGCGCGACAGCTACCGCTACTCGCTGGTGGCCGTGTTCTTCCTGGTCTATGCCGGACTATGCGCCGTTGTTCTGGCGCCGGAGGTCCGCCGCAAATTGCTTCCCCCCTTTGGCTTCGTCAGACGTGTAGGAGATGTGAAATGACCTCTCGCCTTGTTATTGCGAGCCGTCTATCCGCCGCCGTGGCTTGCTTTACGCTGCTCTGCCTTTCGGGACCCGCAACGGCTGCCATGCGTTGGCGCACCTTGGAAACCACGGTCGACCTGGGCGAGACGTGCCTGACAGTGGATGGGCGACAAGTGAACTACAAGCGTCTGGATCCTGAGGAACCTGTCGTCATTAGAATTCGCGGACCGCGGAAGGTGAAGATCATCTGCCGCTACCTCTTCGAACCGAACGAACAGGGGCGTCGCGGCTTCACCCTGCACGTGGCGATAGACGGCGCTCAGATATTGAGCAAGGTGTTCCGCGGCTCGCGGCAGAACGATGTGTTCCTTTGCGGCGAGGAAGCGACCCCCGCCGGCGACTTGCGGCGCGCCTATGTTACGGTTGGCGATGGGTGGCACGAACTGGGGGTCACCGCCATCGCCACGGAGCAACAGGGAGCGGTCGTCGCGCGGTTCTTTCGCGAGACCAAGACCCCGCCTGCAAAATTGGTCTCGTATGCTCCTGAGCAATACGCCGGCGTGACGCAAATACAGTTCGAAAGCGGCAACAGCTTCTCCTATTACACCTTCACGCCCGAGCTCCCGCTGACTTGTGAGGTGACTGGCCCCACCAAGCTCACCGTCTGGACGAGGCTCGATTTCGACCACACCATGCATAAAAGTCAGCCCTACACCTTGGAGGCCGTGATCGACGGTGACCCGTGGCAGACCTTCCACTACAACGCGAAGAAGGAGGAAGCCGCCGTGTACACGGACCGTCCGGACGTCCTGCCTGGCAAGCGCATGACAATGGAACTGCCGCTGGGCAAGGGCCGGCACCGCGTGGAGATCCGCTGTGTGCGGCCCGAGGGCTGCTGCGTGACCGCCATGATCCGCATACCCGCGAAGGACGTCAGGTAGGATAGACATGCACTTAATCACCAACAGGGGGATGATCCCGGGACTGCTGCTGTTGGCGGTGCTGCTGCTCGAGACGTCCCCGTCCGTCGCCCAACAGCCGCCGGCCGGGACCAGCGCCCGGGGCCAGGGACTGGCCGCCCCCGAGTCGTTGCAGAAGAGCCCGGGCCGGAAGTCGTCGGGCGAGAAGAAGAAATCCAAGTGGAAGACCAGCGTGACCGTCGGTCTGGAGACGATCTACGACGACAACTTCCTGCGCTATTCGGACGACTACCTGGACGACTTCCACGCGGGAACCTACCCCTACAAGTTCCAGATCGACCGCCAGGACACGCACATCCTCGCGCCCAGCATAGACATGTACGCCCAGCGCAGGCTGATCTCCTGGGGCGACACCCGCTTCCGCTTCAATTTCAAGCGCTGGCAGTACATCCAGGGGCAGATCAAGTCCAACATGGACTTCGACTACTATGTCCGGCAGTACCTGCCCGGCGGCCGCAGCGTGGAGCTCTGGTACAACTACGCGCCCGAGCAGTACATCCGCGAACTGTCGTACCGGACGCCGCTGCAGCCCCCCAGCGATCCTCTCGAGTGGGGCGAGTTCCGCTACACGCGCAACGTCTTCGGCCTGATCTGCAGGCAGAAGGTGCGCAGCAACATGAACCTCAAGCTGCTCCTGAACCGGTCCCTGCGTTATTACAACCAGGCGTTCATGGAGAACGACATCAAGGACCTCGGTCTGCGCGGCACGCTCTACTGGGACGTGCACAAGGCCTGGCGCGTGACCATGGACTACGGCTTCTCCGACGCGCCCGCCCGCGGCGCCAACGAGGTGGGGGAGACGCTCGAGACCAGCGACGACTCAGATCCCTCCTACAAGCGCGACCTCTACCAGATCGACGTCGGCTGGGCGCCCAAGTGGGCCGAGCGATACTTCGACAAGGTCTCCCTGAGCGGCCAGTACCAGATCTACTGGTTCACCTCGGCCAAGAGCCTCGCCGACGACCCCTACCACGTGGGGCGCAAGGACATGGTCTACGCGGTGCAACTGGATTTCGACCGCGAGCTCAACAAGCAGGTCGATCTTAAAATCGGCGTCAAGTACACGCGGCGGACGGTAGAGTCTCCCTGGAAGGGCGACATCGCCGAGGACAAGGACTACAACCAGCGCCGGTACTGGATCGGCCTGACGTACAAGTTGTAAGGAGCCGGAATGACGAAGCGCGACATGATGAGGTTTCCCGTGCTGGTGGCGATCGCGGCGTTGCTGGGAGGTTGCGGCGCGGCCGACCTCTACGTGGCGCCCGAGTCCCCCTTCCACATCGTCGGCAGGGTGCCCCTGCCCAGCGCCAACGAAGGCGTCGCCGCCCTCGGACAGTACGCCTACGTGGCCGGCGGGCAGGCCGGGCTGCACGTGATCGACATCTCCGATCCCGGCGACCCGCGGCTGATCGATACCATCAACACCACCAAGTACGCGGGCAGCATCGAGTTGATCCGCACCTTCGCCGACCAGACCCTGCTGGACATCGCGCTGGTCGTCGAGGGCACCGAGGGCATCACGACCTACGACGTGACCGATCCGTTCGACGTGGTCTCCTTCAACCAGGGCACCACGGCCGTGGACGGCAACCGCATCTTCGTCGAGGAAACGGACGATCCCGACGAGCCCTTCGTCGTCTACCTGGCCGAGAGCTGGAAGGGCGTGCGCATCTTCGAGTCGACGCCCGATTTCCCCGGCGTGCTGGCGTACAACGGCGTCTTCGCGGGCACGCAGGGCTACGCCATGGGCATCGCCGCCAAGGACGGCTACGCCTACGTTGCCGACGACGAGATGGGCCTGGCGGTTCTCGACGTGCGCGAGCGCGTGCTGGGCGCCGTGCGGCTCGTGAGCTGGTGCGACTCGCCGGGCAACGCCCTCGACGTGGCCGTCGACGGCGACTACGCCTACGTGGCCGACGGCACCGAGGGCATCGCGATCTACCGCATCGACGGCGGCGAGACGCCGGTCAAGCTCGCCCAGCTCGACCTGACCGCCTACAGCCGCTCGATCGTGGTCGCCCGCGGCTACGCGCTGCTCTGCGCCGCCGACGGCGGCGTGCACGTGGTGGACGTGCGCGACCCGGAAAACCCCGCCTACGCCGGGACCGTCGAGACGGGCTACGCCTCCGATCTCTGCATCGCCCCCTCCGGTCACGTGCTCGTGGCCGACCGCCAGCAGGGCATCCTGGTGCTGGCGGGACCCGACCTGTCCAGCGACACCCGCGCACCAGCCCCCGTGACGACACTCGCCGGCGCGTTCCTGAGCTCATCCTCGGTCCGCCTCACCTGGCAGGCCACCGGCGACGACGGCTACTACGGCACCGCCAGCGCCTACGAGATGCGCTACGCCCAGACCGCCATCCTGGACGAGGCCGACTGGGAAGCGGCGCAGCCCGTCGCCGGACTGCCCGCCCCGACGGACGCGGGCAGCGAGCAATCGGCCGACGTGACGGGCCTGCTGCAGGAGACCACCTGGCACTTCGCCCTGAAGGTCCTCGACGAGGAAGGACACGTGTCCGACCTGTCCAACGACGCGGCCGTGACCACCCCCTCCGGCACCTTCCTGAGCGGCGCCGGCGTCGAGCCCGACTTCGGGACCCTCGCCACGGAATTCACCTTCGAGGTGACCTACTTCGACGACGACGGCGACGAACCGGTCACCCGCGACGCTGAGATCGACGGCCTGGTCTCGGCGATGGCCTACGTGTCGGGCGAGCCCGAGACCGGCTCCCTGTATCGCCTGGCGACAACTCTCGCCGCCGGCGTCCACAGCTACCGCTTCCTCTTCGACGACGGTCAGGGCAACCTCGCGACCGCCGAGCCGGCGGACCGGCCCGTGGTCGGCACGGCCGCTTTCGTCATGGGCAGCCCGGGCGGCGAGACCGGTCGGCGCTACGACGAGGTCCAGTTCGAGGTCGCGCTGACCCGCGAAATCGTGGTCGCGCCCGTGGAGGTGACCCAGCTCGCCTGGAACGCGCTCATGCCCGTGAATCCCTCGACCTTCGTGGGCGACGATCTGCCGGTGCACAACGTCAGCTGGTTCGACGCCATCGACTACTGCAACGCCCTGTCCGACCAGGACGGCCTCGTCCTCGCCTACACCGTGGACGGTCCCTACGTGACCTGGCATCGCGGCGCCGACGGCTGGCGCCTGCCCACCGAGGCCGAGTGGGAGTACCACTGCCGCGCCGGCACCGCGACCGGCCTCTACAACGGCGAGCTCACGGAGGTCCACTGCGGCGCCGACGCCCTCCTGGACGCCGCCGGCTGGTACTGTGGCAACGCCGACGCGCCCCGAGCGAAGCAGCAGAAGGCCGCCAACGCGTTTGGCATGTACGACATGCTGGGCAACGTCCGCGAGTGGTGCTGGGACTGGTACGGCCCCTATCCCGAGGGACCGGTCCTGGACCCCGAGGGCCCCGCCGACGGCGAGCAGCGCGTAGTGCGCGGCGGCAGCTGGCACTACTACGCCCGCGACTGCCGCAGCGCGGCCCGCGGCACCTTCTATCCGACCTCGGCGGACGACTTCGTGGGCTTCCGCGTGGTGCGGACCCCGGATTAACGAGAGGAAGGCGCGTGGCAGAGAAGCAGCGCTTCGAGTTCATCGACCAGTTCCGCGGGCTCGTCGGCGTCATGATGGCCCTCGGTCACAGCAACTACTACTTCAACTCGGTGTGGCTCAGCCTCGATCCGCTGGACCCGTTCTTCGGCACCGCCGGTCAGTTCTGGCTGCGCTACATGGGATACCTCTGCGCGCCGGGATTCCTGATGATGAACGGCGCGATGGTCTACTACGCCTACTGGCGCCGCATCAAGAACGGCGTCCGGGACGGGCGCGCCCGCTGGGACTTCGTGCAGCGCGGGCTCTTCCTGATCGCCGTGCAGCTCGTGTGGGTCAACGCCAGCTGGAGCGGCTTCACCCGGCTGCGCCTGGACCACTTCGGGATCATCGCCACCATCGGCGCCTCGATGCTGCTGCTGATCCTGATGGTGCGCTGGCGCTGGCAATGGCGCCTGGCGGCGGCGGCCGCGCTGTTCGCGGTCCATTTGCTGCTGCTGCGCATCCCCTACGATCACGCCTCCTGGACCCACATCCCCATGCAGCTCTTCGTGGACGCCGGCGACTACAACAAGTACCCGATCATCCCCTGGTTCGCCCTGGCGGTCGGGGGCAGCGTCATGGCCCACTTCTGGTTCGAGGCCTGGCGCGACAATGCCACCCGCGCAAACCGCAGCATGCTCATCGGCGCGGTCCTGGTGCTGGCGGCCTGGGGCGTGCGCTGGTGGGGCGGCGGCTACGGCAACATCTTCCCCCACGGCGAATTCCTGAGCTGGGCCTTCCTGCTGGTCCAGAAATACCCGCCCAGCCTGGCGCACCAGCTGTGGTTCGCGGGCGCGGTCATCTTCATGGTGGGCCTGTTCTGCCGCATGGGCATGTACACGAAGCTCCTGCGGCCTTTCGCCATCGTCGGGCGCGTGCCCATGTTCTTCTACGCCGTGCACATCCCGCTGCTGGCCATCTTCACGCGTCGCTTCGGCGTCTACTACCGCGAGGGGGAGGTGCTGGCTTCCTTCGTCGGACTGGTGGGGTTGCTGGCGGTCATGATGCCTCTTGCGATCTGGTTCGGGGGGGTCAAGCGGCGGTCGCGGAACTGGTTCATACGCATGATTTGAGCCCTCACGCCCTTGCCGGGGACGCGCGCCGGTCACCTCCTGTGACCGGCGCGCTCGACTTTCGGGGCGCTCCGCCCTCCATGGTTCCGCGCCCCCTTCAGACGTCCCGGCAAGGGCGTGAGGGCTCGAATCATCCATATGAACAGATCCGGGCCCCACCAAACGTCCCGGCCGGCCGGCACGGGATCAGAGCGTATCCACGCGCCGTGCCCTCATTCCACACCCGGCCCTTCGGCGGGCTTGTCACATGCAATTTATGAGTACAGTATCGTCGGACACCCGAACGAGGAGCCGAGATGCGCATCCTGATCACACTCGCCCTGCTCGCGGCGCCGCTGTGGGTGGCGGCCGCCGACCTCTCAGACCTCGCCTGGCTGGAAGGCGAATGGCAGGGCTATTCGCTCATGGGCGAGACGTCCAACGTCAACCACAAGGAGTTCCGCTTCGCGCAGGCGGGCCGCTACCTCGTCGAGCGGACGCTGGCCATGTTCCCGCCCGCCGAGCCGTCGACCGACTACGAGACGCACCAGGACATGACCGTGTTCTATGCGATCGGCGGTGAGCTGCGGTCCAAGGGGTTCTTCGCGGAGGGCTTAGTGCAGTCGTCCGCGGTGACGGTGGACGGACCCAGGGTGATCATCGAGAGCACCGAGGTCGAGGGCGGACCCCCCGGCATGCGTGCCCGCCTGGTCTACGAACGCGCGGGCTACGATCGCTTCACCGGCGTCTTCGAGGTGGACTGGTCCGGCGGCGGCTACGAGTGTTATCAGACCTACGAATTCTCGCGCCTGCGCTGACGACTCAGCGGTACAGCCGCTTGACATCGCCCCAGGCGCTGCGCTCGTCTCCCGCGTCGCAGTCCGTGTCGTCGTAGGTGATGACGCCAGTGCCGGTCATGGCCGTGCGGTCCAGGACGCAGCACTGCAGCAGTACGGTGCTGCTGCCCGTCACCAGCCCCGCCTTGCCGTCGGGAGCCGCGTTGCCTTCGAACAGGACGTCCGTGGCGACGACTAGCGCGCCGAAATCCAGGTAGAGACCGCCGCCGGCCCCGGTGGCGTCGTTGTAGACCAGCTCGCAATCGCCGAGACGCGTCAGCGTACCCTTGCAGGCGATGGCGCCGCCGACTCCGGCGCGGTTGCCCGTAAAAACGCACTTGTCGAGCAGCGGCGCGTTGTCGCCGCCCGTGGCGTGGAAGCCGCCGCCCCAGCCGCCGGCGCGGTTGTTCGTGAAGATGCAGCCGCGCAGCACCGGATCCGCGAGGCGGCTGCAGAAGCCGCCGCCGGACCCCGCGTCGGCCACGTTGCCGGCGAAGACGCACCGCTCCAGCAGGGGCGCCGATTCGTTGCAGTAGAAGCCCGCGCCGTCGAGGCCCGTGATGCAGCCGATGAAGACGCAGTCGCGGAAGGCCACGTCGGCGTGGTTGCAGAAGACGGCGCCCGCGGCCGCATCCATCCCGTTGGCGAAGGTGAGGCCTTCGACCGCCGTGGCGGCGGAGAGCCCCTCGCAGGAGAGGATGCGTCCCCGCCAGACGGCATCCACGGTCACGCAGTCCGCCTCGCCGGTCGTGCTGCGCAGCACGACGCCTTCGGTCATCTCGAGTCCGGGTTCGGGGTAGACGCCGCAGGAGACCAGGACGGTGTCGCCGGCGGCCGCGGCGGCGAGACCGGCCCCGATGGTGGGCAGCTCGTCCGGCACGCGCCAGGTGCGGGCGGTGGACGGTGCGGCGGCGGCGCATACGATCATCCAGATCGACAGCAGCGGCCACGCCTGTGCCGGCACGGCCAATAACCGGTTGCGATCGCTTCCGTCTTGCCTTTTTCTGGATGTCATACCACGACCCTTACCCGGGAGACCGACGATGCCCGCGATTACCAGCATGCCTCCGGAGATGCTCGCCTTCCTGTCCGACCTCGAGCGGAACAACCGGCGCGAGTGGTTCCAGTCCCAGAAGTCGCGTTACGAGATGACCGTGAAGGAACCGGCTCTGGGATTCGTCGCGGACTTCGCCCCGCGCCTGGCCAGGATCAGTCCCCACTTCGAGGCCGATCCCCGCCCGGTCGGCGGCTCGCTGTTCCGCATCTACCGCGACACGCGGTTCAGCCGCGACAAGACACCCTACAAGACCCACGTGGGCATCCAGTTCCGTCACGCGCGGGGCAAGTCGGTCCACGCCCCGGGCTTCTACCTCCACGTGGACCCCTACCGGCCCTTCGCCGGTCTCGGCGTCTGGCATCCCGACGGACCCACGCTCGCGTCGATCCGCGACGCCATCGTAGCAGATCCAGACGGTTGGCGGAAAGCCGCACACGGCAAGGCGCTGCGCCGGGTCTGGGACGTCACGGGCGATACCCTCAAGCGCCCCCCGCGCGGCTACCCGCAGGATCATCCCTTCGTCGAGGATCTCAAGCTCAAGGACTTCACCGCGATCGCCGCCCTGACGCCCGACGACCTGACCGCGCCGGATTTCGCGCGCGACCTGGCGGCTCTGTTCCGCAAGGGCGCCCCGCTGATGGGCTTCCTCTGCCGGGCCGTGGGCGTGGCGTACTGATCCGCGCCGGATCTCACTTCATGAGGGTCACGCGCCGGGTGGCCGTCCCGCCGGCGACGTCGCGGAACCGGATAAGGTAGACGCCGCTGGGCGCCCGGTGTCCCGCGTCGTCCTCTCCCCGCCAGGTCATCGCGCCGTGGAGCGCCCGGGTGTCGCGGTCGTAGAGCCTGCGCACGAGGCGTCCGCGCGTGTCGAAGACGGTCAAGGCGACCGGGCCGGGGCGCGTCGCGCGCCAGGTGATGCGGGTCTGGGGATTGAAGGGATTGGGATAGACGGTCAACTCGGGTCCCGCTCCCGCGTCGGGAAGCTGCGGCTCCATTTCCACGGCGACGGCATGCCTGTCGTCGGCGAAGGCGATGTCGTCGACAAAGAAGCCCTCCCCGCGCACCGCGGCATCGGAGGCGAAGACGAAGCGGAAGGTGACCGCGTCCTTGTCCCGGTCCGAGAGGTCGAACACGGCGCCCCGCCAGTCGCGGATCACCCCGGACCAGCCGGGCCGGGAGCCCAGGGCCGAGACGCTGTCGTGGGTGTAGCCCGTCATCGGCTCCAGCAGGACCCATTCATCGTCGACCAGCAGTTCCAGGTTCACGCCGTCGAAACTCGATTCCGTGGAACACCAGTAGTGGAAGCTGAGGCGGAGCAGGTCCGTGTCCGGGTACGTGTAGGTGGCGGATGTGAGGGTGGCGTAGGCGTTGTTCAGGTATTGACCATCCAGGCCCACGGCCCAGCACCTGTGGGGCGAGAAGGCGGACTCGGGTCCCTGCGTCGGTACGCCCCAGGCCCAGTGGAGGCCGAAGGCCTGGTACCCGCCGGACATCGTGAACGACTCCACGGCGGGGGGTACGCGCACGTATTTCGTGTTGAAGCCGGTCTCGGTCGCCACGGGCGTGATGATCTCGGCGTGCGCACCGTGCCAGGGCTTGTGGTCGTAGAGGATCGTGACTTCCTTGCCCGCGGCCAGGCCGGGCATGTCGTACGCCCCGTTCTCGCGCGTATAGGCGGGCAGGATCGGCTTGCCGGGCACCCAGACGCGGATGCCGGCGAGCTGGAGCGTGTCCATCCCGGCCACGAGCCCGGACAGGGTGACGTGTGGCAACCTGTTCAGGGAGATGTCCCGCGTCTGGTCGACGCCTGGCGTCACGTACGTCTCGATCGAGGCCATCTCGTAGAAATACTCGTCGAACTCGAGGGTCATCGGTCCGGCCGGCAGGTTGATGCTGTACAGACCGTCGGCGCCGGTGGTGATCCTCCGTTCGTGTTCCGGGAGAACGATGATTGCGTAGGGGATCGGCAGGCTCGATGTGCTGTCGGTGACCCGTCCGTTGAGGTTGCCGACGGAAATCGAGGCGAGCGACCAGGCGGCTGCGATGTCGGGGCGCGGGCCCACGTGTTGGGTGTCCGGCAGGTAGGGAGTGCCTGTCACGGTGAGCACTTCCCGCATGACTTGGGGATTCAGCGAGAAGCCGAGTTGCGCCCTGGCCATGCCCTGCATGTCGGCCACGGCGCCGGCGATGATGGCGGACGCGCTCGAGGTGCCGCTGAACGAATCGGTGTACCACTGCTCTTCGGGGAACCCCTCGACGGCTCCCTGCAGGTCGCCGTAGGCGCAGGTCGCGACCTCGCGGCCCCAGCAGTGTAGATCCAGGCGTTGTCCGTAGTTGGAGAACCACTCCGGTTCCAGGTCGGGGCGGGCGGCGCCGCACATGATGGCCCCGGAATTGCGATAATCGGGATCGAAGAGCGGACGGTATGCGGGGCCGTCCAGATCCTGCTGCCCGTTGCCGCCGGCCTCGCAGACGATCCGTCCGGAGGCGGTGGCGATGAGAATGGCGTCGAAGTTGTCCTGCCAGTACTCGACGGGCACGTAGCCGTATTCGCCGATGCCGGTGGCGTTCGGTCCCGGCGCGTGCAGCTCGATCAGGATGATGTCGCCGCCGGCGATGATCTGGGCGGCCTTCAGGATGGCTTCGGGCAGGGATTGCGAGAAGATGGACGCGCCGCCGATCTGGCACGACGGAGCCACGCCCCGCACGCCGGAACCGTTGTCGGCGCCCCTGATCACTCCCTGCACGGCCGTGCCGTGATTGCGCCAGCTCTGGTCGTCGAACGGCGTGCCGCTGGTGTAGAAGGGGCTCGTCAGATCCTCGTGGTTCCACAGCCAGGACAGCTCGACGTCCACGACCTTGACGTTCTCGCCCCGGCCGCCCGGCGTCTGCGCCACCGCGAGGGCGCCGATCCCCTCGGGCGGCGCGCCCAGATAGCCCTGCAGGAGCGAGTAATCCTGCGAATCGACGGCGTCCGGGGCGGCGTAATGGGAGTCGTCGTGATCATCATCGGAAGCGGGAGGCGTGTAGATTCCCGTGAACGCGTCGAAGCCGAGCGTGGCCGGCACGTAAGATGGTTCCAGGTAGGCCGTCTCCACGGACGGGTCCGCGAGCAGCCTCTCCACTATCCGCAGCAGGGAGGCGCGGTCCCTCGCGTCCGGCTCGATCACGCCGTAGGTGTTCAGGTCCGGCAGGTCGAGGCCGGAGCGGGCCTCCGCCGCGGCTCGCAGGGCATCGATGTCCGCCGGCTCCGTCCGGAAACGACGGCGCAACGTGCTGCCCGGCGCAGCGTTCTCGATCAGGCGCGCGATCCTGCCGGCGGAAGTCTTGTCCGTGGCGGCGACGCCGTCGCCGGTGACTGTGATTCGCGCGGTGTCACTGAATTTCACGATCACGCGGCCGCTGGGCGCGGCCGTCTGCATGCCGGGTATTCTCTGCTTGGGCACGGCCCTGCGCGCCAGCGGCGCCGCCGCCACGGACGCAGCGGCGAGCGTCACCGCCAGCAGGAGGGTGATCGGTGCTGTGCGCAGGGTCATCGTTTCTCCGGGCGTAGCGGTCCGTAAATCGACCGCTGGAAACAACCTCCGCTTGTGGTGATCTCGGCAGCGGTGTTATCACTATACTGACAAACGGGCACGCTTGGCAAACCTGTTGGGGCCCCTGCCGGGCCGGTTCCCGGGGTCGCTCGACTCGGTTGCGTGTCGCGGAACCCGCTCTTTGTTACGTATCTGGTCCTGTCTTCGTTACACGACTCGGGAGGTTGCATCGCATGCAGAACCGCCAGAAGCTGCCCGCCCTCAGGGCGTTGATGAAAAAGCACGGCGCCGACGCCTACTACGTGCCCAGCGTGGATCCCCACCAGAGCGAATACGTGCCGGCCTGCTGGCAGCGACGTGTCTGGCTGTCGGGCTTCACGGGATCGGCCGGCGATCTGCTGGTCACCGCCCGCAAGGCCGGCCTGTGGACCGATTCACGCTACTTCCTGCAGGCCGAGGCGCAACTGGCCGGCAGCGGCATCGAGCTGTTCCGGATAGGGCTGCCCGGCGTGCCGACGCTGCTGGCCCACGCCTGCCGGGTGCTGAAGAAGGGCCAGACCCTCGCCGTCGATCCGCAGGTGATGTCCCTGGATGCCGCCGACAGCTTCGCGGGCGCCCTGTCCGAGCGCGGCATCGAGGTCAAGTACCTGGCGCGAAACCTCGGGGACGCCCTCTGGACCGGCCGGCCCGCGCCCTCGGACGCGCCGGTCAAGCTTCACGGCCCGCGGTACAGCGGCGAGAGCACCGCCTGCAAGCTCGATCGCCTGCGCGCCGCCATGAAGGAGCACGGCGCCCGGGCCCACGTGATCGGTGCGCTGGACGTGATCGCCTGGCTCTTCAACATCCGCAGCCGCGACATCGAGTTCACGCCCGTGGTCATCGCCTACGCGATCGTCACCGAGCGGGGCGCCACCCTCTACCTGGATCAGCGCAAGGTGGGCAAGTCCGTGCGCAAGGGGCTCGGCCGCAGCGTGAGGATCAAGTCCTACGAAGCGGTGGCCGACGATCTGCGCGCTCTCGGGCGCAGGAAGCTGCCGGTGCTCGTGGATCCCGCCACGACCAGCAAGTGGGTCTGCGACCTGCTCAAGAGCTGCGACCTGGTACGCGCGACCTCGCCGATCGTCGCCATGAAAGCCATCAAGAACGAGGTGCAGATGGGCGGCATCCGCGCAGCCCACGTCCGCGACGGCGCCGCCATGGTCAAGTTCCTCGGGTGGCTCGAGACCGCCGTGCCGTCTGGCGGCGTGACGGAGATCTCGGCCAGCGATCGCCTGACCGAGTTCCGCGCCGAGCAGCCCGGCTTCCAGGACAACAGCTTCGGCCCCATCAGCGGCTACGCGGCCCACGGCGCCATCGTGCACTACAGCGCCACGCCCGAGAGCGACGTGCCCCTGAAGCCCCGCGGCGTCTACCTGATCGACTCGGGCGCCCAGTACCTCGACGGCACCACCGACATCACGCGGACCGTGGCCCTCGGCCCGGTGCCCAGGCGGGCGAAGACCATGTTCACCCTGGTGCTCAAGGGCAACATCAACATCACCCGCACGCCCTTCCCCCAGGGCCTGTCCGGCCAGCGGCTGGAGATCCTGGCCCGCCAGGCGCTCTTGCTGCACGGCCAGAACTACGGCCACGGGACCGGCCACGGCGTGGGCCACTACCTGGGCGTGCATGAGGGGCCCATGAGCGTCTCGCCCCGCGACACGGCCAACGTGCCGCTGGCGCCCGGCCAGCTGCTGAGCATCGAGCCCGGCCACTACGAGGCGGGCAAGTTCGGCATCCGCATCGAGAACCTCTGCCTGGTGGTGCCCGACCCGAAGCACACCACCGAGGAGACGGCATGGTATCGGTGGGAGCCGGTCACGCTCTGCCCCATCGATCTGTCGATGATCGACAAGGATCTGCTTGATCCCGTCGAAGTCGACTGGCTCAACGCTTATCACAAGCGGGTCTACAAGAAGCTGGCGCCGCTGCTGGATGGATCACACCGCAAGTGGCTCAAGAGGGCCACCCGGTCCATCTGATGGGCGGGCACCGAAGAGTGTGTGTGGCGCCTGATGCGTCGAAAGGCATTCACGCCGGATTAGGCGCCCCACACACCCTTCGGTGCGGCATAGATGAAACGAGGGCTGCTTGAGCCACTTGGGCGAGTTGCTTGCTGTAACGGCGGCCATCTTGTGGGCGTTTGGTGGGACGTTGTTCGGGATGGCGGGGAGGCGTAGCAGTGCGCTTCTCGTCAATGCCATTCGGTTGCCTTGCGGGGCGTTGCTGCTGTGGCTCACCTGGGTCTTGATGACCGGGACCTTGTGGCCCGAGGGTGTCGGGTGGCGGCAGCACCTGTGGCTGGGGTTGAGCGGGGCGATCGGTCTGGCGATCGGCGATTCGTTCTACTACAAGGGCATCATGCTGGCCGGGCCGCGGCGCGCATCTTTGATGCTGGCCGCTACGCCGGTGGGGGCCTCGTTGATGGCTTGGCCCGTGCTGGGCGAGACGCTGGACGTGCTGGCGGTGGCGGGCATCGCGGTGGTTATCGGAGGTATATCCCTGTCGGTGCTGGGCAAGGATACCGGCGCGGGCGAGCACCGCGACCTGCCCCGCGGGCAGATCTACCGGGGCCTGGCCTGCGCCCTGGTCTGCGCGGTCTGCACGGCGATCGGCAACGTGCTGGCCAAGCTCGGCATGCCCGGCGACACGCCGCCGCTGGCGGCGACGCTGGTGCGCGGCCTGTGGGCGGTGGCGGGCATGGCGCTTTTCGTGGCGGGACGACCCTCGGTGTGGTCCGGCCTGCGCGGTCTGCGCGAGAGCCGCGCGTGGCGACCGCTGTCGGTGGCGATCCTCATCGGCCCGTTCATCGGCATGTGGGTGGCGGTGTCGGCGCTCAAGTACACCGAGGCCGGCGTGGCGTCGGTGCTGATGAACACGGTGCCGATCACCGTGCTGCTGCCGGCCTGGATGTTCCACCGCGACAAGCCGTCGCCGGTGTCGTTGCTGGGCGTGGTGGTGGCGTTGGCGGGGGGGGCGATGCTGTTCTTGCGGTGATGTCCGGAATGCCGAACCGGCAAGGTGGACGGGGTTATCGCGAAGGAGAATCGTCCAGGAGGGGACAGGAATATCATGGACACCTCGCGCTGGGAGATCGCGTTCGTCCTGTTGACCGGCCTGGGCCATTATCTGCTGGCCGGCTGGCTGCATTTGCAGCTGGTATACATCGTCGGGGCCTGTGTTTTCTGGACAGGGTTCGTGGCGGTGCGAGCGGCCGCGGCCCCTGCGGTTCTCGCAGAGTGGGGATTCACCACCCGGAATCTCGGCCGAAGCCTCGCGCTGCTGATGCCGGTCACGCTGCTGACGGTGTCCGGCTTCGCCGTCTACGGGATGTTCACCGGGAGCATGGTGATGCATTGGCATATCGTGTTGATCTGCCTGCTCTATCCCGTCTGGGGGCTCGTCCAGCAGTTCCTTGTCGTAGCCCTGCTGGCCGGCAACATCAAAAAGCATACCCGGATCCCGGAGCGGGGAATCGTCCTCTTGACGGCTCTGGTCTTCGCCGGGGCACATGTTCCGTCCCTTCCTCTCGTCGCCGCCGCGTTCTTCTTGGCTGCGGTCACCACGACCGTCTATTTCCGCACCAGAAACCTGTGGGCCTTGGGCCTCTTTCACGGCTGGTTCGCCACGGGCCTGTACTTCTTCGCTCTCGGTCAGGATCCCTGGAAGGAGGTGGTATTCGCTCGCCTGTGGCCGTAACCTTTCGCAATGGTCCCCTGTCCCGGCTGGTGTGGATACCGAGATGCAAAGAGACGACTACCAACAGGAATGGCTCACTCTCGACAACGCGGCCAGGATTTACCCCGCGTCCCTCTCTGAGTGGTCTCCGGACGTGTACCGGATCTCCGTGACGTTCGGGGCGCCCATTCGGGTCTCCGCGCTCGATTCGGCCCTGCGGACGGTGTTTCCGAGGTTTCCCTACTTTCAGGTCCATCTCCGGCGGGGTCTGTTCTGGTATTACCTGCAGCGTGACGACGAGATCCCGGAGCTGTGTCCCATGAGCGGCGTTCCTGTCTCCGTGATGCCCATGCAAAGAGGAAGCTGCCACCTTCTCCGGGTGCAGGCCAGGGGGGCGACGATAGCGGTCGATTTCTCGCACGTCCTGACCGACGGTGCGGGAGCGCTGCGTTTCCTCGGAACCCTGGCGACCCAGTATCTTCGTCTGCGGGGCGTTCGTGTCACGCGCTGGGAGCCATTCCTCGATCCCGATGAACCGCCATCGCCGGGTGAATACGAGGATGCCTACAACAAGTATTTCGACAGGGGCTTGCCCGGGCCGTCGAGACTGTCAGCGGCCTATCATCTTCCCGGGGAGGCCCAGTCGCGTTTCCGCGTCATCACCGGACGAATGCCGGTCGGTGACATGCTCGCCCTGGCCCGCGGACACCGGGTCAGCCTGACCACCTATCTGGTCGCTCTGTACATGCACTCGCTGGCGCAGGTCCGCGATTCCGGCACGGACAAGGAGGGGAAGACCGGAAGCGGGATTCTGCGTGTCGAGGTGCCCGTCGATATGCGCCGACTCTATCCCTCCGAAACCATGCGCAACTTCTCGCTGTTCGTCTCCCCGGAGATCGACATGGGTCTTGGCGCCTACAGCTTCGATGAAATCGTCCAGAGGGTTCACCACAGCATGAGCATGCAGGTGGACCGGAAGGAGCTGGCCCGGCAGATCGCCCGCAACGTGCGCGCCGAGCGGAATCCGTTCATTCGGATCATGCCGCTCTTTCTCAAGGACCTGCTGTTCTCGTACGTGCGGGAGCGGATCGGCGAGAGTCCGTATTCCGGCGTGATCACGAATCTCGGCCGGATCGCGGTGCCCGAGGGCATCGATACGCACGTCGAGTCATTCGGTGTCATGCTGGGGCCGAATCCGCGGATGAAGAAGAACTGTGCGGTGCTCAGCTTCCGGGACGATCTGTACATCAACTTCGGAAGCGTGATCGAGAGCCGGGATCTGGAGAGGTTGTTCTTCGCGCATATGGCTCGGGCTGGCGTGCGTGTGATCGTGGCCGAAAGGAGCAGTGACACATGAATCTCTGCAAGCACTGCGGTGTGGAGGTCGAGGAGGATGCGCGCTACTGTCCCCTGTGCCGCAATCCGTTCCGGCCCGGGATGGACGGCGAGAAGAAGGAACCGGCGCCACCTTCGCGCGATCCGCAGAAGGCGAATCGGCGCATCCGCCGCTGGCTGCTGGAGGTTCTCTCCCTGCTGGCCGTGACCGGCGCCCTCGTGGTGTTCGCGGCGGACTTCATCTCCGGCATGTCTCTCTCCTGGGCACACTACCCGCTGGCCTCGATCGCGTTCCTGTGGCTTTCGGCCGTCCTGCTGATACTCTGCTCATCCCGCGCATGGATCTACCTGCCGGCCGAGATCGTTGCCGCCGGCCTGTTCATCTTCATGCTGGACCGGTTCACGCCGGGACCGGCCTGGTTTCTTCCCCTGGCCCTGCCTGTTCTGCTCCTGATCGGGACGGTTCTCGCACTCACTCTCACGATCGTACGGAAACTCGATCTCTCACCCTTCGCGACCATCGCGACGGCGATGCTGGCCGCCGGGGCATTCGCCGTGGGGCTCGAACTGCTGCTCAACCGCTACTTCGATCACCGCTGGTTCGTCAGCTGGTCTGCCTTGGCATGCGTGTGCATGTTGCCCCTCGTGCTGCTCCTGCTTTACCTGCGGAAGTGGCTCAAGGAGAGACAGGCGGAGATCCGGAAGATGCTTCATATGTAGGGCGCGTGAATCGACCCTCCTGGACATCCCGGATGTGCTATGCCCAGTAGAGGTGTTGGGATGATCCGCGCGAGTGACGGAAAGAGAATCGACCCCGTCCTCGCCAGGAGAACGGGGCCATGATCAAACTCGAGCCGCCGGGCCGTCAGGCCCGATCGACCGCGTTTACCATTGGGAACCGCTGCGCGGTTCGCGCGGGCGCGCCTCGTTGACGTTCAACGCGCGACCTTCGACTTCCTTGCCGTTGAGGGCCTGGATGGCCTGCATGGCGGCGTTGTCGTCGGTCATCTCCACGAAGCCGAAGCCCCGGGAGCGATCGGTGTCGCGGTCCATGACTACCTTGGCGCTCATGACTTCACCGTGCGGGGCGAAGACGGCGGCAAGATCGCGGTCGTTGCTGTTGAAGCTGAGGTTACCCACATAGATCTTCTTCACAAAACACTTCCTTGGAACGTGCGGGGATCGGCTTCGTATCCATTATCGGTTCTTTGGGCCGTATCCCAACAAAAAGGGACTGGCGGGGTCGCCAGTCCACAGGCCCAAGTTAAGGGATCTTCCAGGCGGCGCAAGGCGTATCTTATTTATTTTCAAACAATTTTACGAGACGCCCGCCCGTTGCGGAGCTAACGTGTTGGTGTCAAGCAAGACCGGCGATCCAGATCGGAGCCTACCTTGAACATCCTGCTGGTGGAGCCCCGCACACCGGAAACCTTCTGGAGCCTGCGCCACGCGCTGCGCTTCGTGGGCAAGCGAGCGGCCAATCCCCCCCTCGGGCTGCTGACTGTGGCCGGTCTGCTGCCGCGCGACTGGTCGTACCGGCTCGTGGACCAGAACACCAACGACCTCGCCGACGCGGACATCCGCTGGGCCGACTACGTGCTCGTCAGCGCCATGGTGATCCATCGCGACGAGGTGAGCGAACTCGTCCGGCGCTGCCGCGCTGCCGGCAGGCCGCTGATCGGCGGCGGCCCGTTGTTCCATGCCGAGGCCGATGACGATCTGGGTGTCGAGCACGTGGTGGTGGGAGAGGCCGAGGAGTTGGCCGCCGAGCTGGCCGCCGACATGGACGGTGGCCGAGTCAAGTCGCTCTACCGGGCGCCGCGGTTCCCCGACCTCGCGCTCACGCCGCCGCCGCGGTGGGATCTGGTCGATCTGCGCCACTACGCCACTCTGTCCGTGCAGTCGTGTCGCGGCTGTCCATACGATTGCGAGTTTTGCGACGTGGTGGCGCTCAACGGCCACAAGCCGCGCCACAAGTCGGCGGTCCAATTCATCGCCGAATTGGAATGCTTGCGTACCAAGGGGTGGCGCGGACCCGTGTTCATCGTGGACGACAACTTCATCGGCGACAAGCGGCGTTGCCGCGAACTACTGCACGCCCTTGTCGACTGGCGGACGCGCACGGGTGCACGCATGACTTTCCTTACCGAGGCCTCGGTCAACATGGCCGGCGAACCCGAGTTGCTGGAGCTCATGGTCGCCGCCGGCTTCAAGAAGGTCTTTCTGGGCCTGGAGACGCCCAGCACCGAGAGCCTGCGCGAGTGCCGAAAGCTGCAGAACCTGCGCGGCGACCTCGCCGAGAGCGTGCGGACCATCCAAGAGGCCGGCCTGGAGGTCATGAGCGGCTTCATCGTGGGCTTCGACAGCGACGAGACGGACATCTTTCAGCGCCAGTTCGAGTTCATCCAGAACGCCGGTGTCGTTACCGCCATGGTGGGTCTGCTGCAGGCGCTGCCACGCAGCCGCCTTTATCGGCGGCTGGCCGGCGAAGGGCGGTTGCGCAGCGTCAGCCGGGGCGACAATACGAGCGCCGTCTTCAATTTCGCGCCGCGACTTGATCCCGAATTCCTGGTGGAGAATTACCGGCGTCTCATGTGCCGGCTCTACGAGCCGCGCAACTATTATCGGCGCATTCGCACTTTTCTCGCCGCGCATCGCATGCGCGGACCGCCTGAAGTGCTGACGTGGCGGGATGTAGGAGCGATCTTCAAGTCGTTCTGGATCATAGGCGTCATCCACCGCGGCCGCCGCGCCTACTGGCACTTCCTGGCTGCGACGCTCGTGCGTCACCCCGGTCAGATCGGCGTGGCCATCACGCTCGCCATCACGGGCCATCACTTTCGCCTGGTGGCTGCGGGGCTTTAGGTCGCATTTGCGTGATCATGATCCTCGTGGCAATCACGGCGCTCGCGTGTCCATACGCTCCATGGTATTCCGACCGGCTGGGGCGTCGGCAGTTACCTGAGCCGGGCATTCTGGCGTCCGTTCTTAACACCATCTCAGATCCGGGTTCTATGTGCGTCCCACCCGTGGAGAGTGCTAAAACCCGACTCGTGGATCCAAGGCAGTCTTGAAATCGAAGAGGGTCTGCCCGGGCGTCTCGGCAAGTACGATCTGGCTTTGCATCCGGACAAGGCCTGGCTGGTGGACTTCCTGCGACATGACCGGGGAAACCCGGCAATAACGATCACAGCAACGACTGGACTAACAGTGGTGGCCCGACCACAGGGGAACGCCCTCTGCGCGGGGAGAATGATCCCCAGGGTGTGCTATACTGTCGCCGAAACCAGATCAGTCGCTACGAACCGGTTCACGGTCTGAGTGCAGAAAATGGAAGCCATGGCGTCGGTCGGAAACTCGCATGTTGCCAAGCTGAGCCGGAAAAAGCGTTTCCTTTATTCCGTTACCTTGGTCGTCATTCCCGTGCTTGCGCTGGAACTGGGATTGAGAGCTGTATTCGCCTATCACGAGGGGTCCAGCATCCTGTTCTACGGCACCAGCTTCTATCGCAATCAGATGAACGGGGATCCACATTTGGAAACCATGAACCACCGGGAAGCTTACTGGAAGTATTATCCTCACCAGCAAAGATATACACGAGACAAGGAGACCGGGAAGCGCATATCCATCACGATTAATAATCATGGCTTCCGGGGTGAGGATTTCTCCGTTCAGAAACCGCCTCACACGATACGCATCATCACCCTGGGGGCCTCGTCAACGTTCGGTTTTTCCGATCGGGATGAAGAGACTTACCCTTGTTACATGGAACAGATGTTGAATAGTCAATGTGATGGAGCCGATCGCTACGAGGTCATAAACCTCGGCATACCTCACCTGAAGTCCGATCAGATCCTGGCGCTGTTCCTGGGCGAGGGACTGGCGCTACAGCCTGACGTGGTCACGTTTTACGAGGGGGTGAATGACAGTTGGGACAGCCCGGTCAGGTGGAGGGTTTTGAAGAACTCGGTCCCAGGTATCCGAAATCGTGCGCGGCGTTTCCCCATCCCGCATCGTTTCTACCTTGTCTTGCGGGATCATTTCATGGTCATCCTGCTCGCGGATCAGCTGTTCAGGAACCGTGACATGCGATTCACCGATGATGATTTCGAGGCACACGCCAAGGGTAAGAGTGATTACTTCGTGCAGAATCTAGCCGGGATCCGCAAGGCGTGCCTGCAGAACGACATTCTCTTCATCGTCGCGAGCCAGCAGGCGAAATCGTTCATCGTCGATCGGGATGACATACGCGGAATGACCTACGAGCAGGAAGGGGGAATAGTGGGGAGAAAGCTCGCCCGGGAGCACCACATCACGGACCATGAACTCTACTTCTTGACCCACACGAAAATCATGCAGGCTGAAGCGGAATGGGCTCGAGCCAACGCCGTGCATTACGTCGACATCATCAGGACCCTGGATCAACGCCGGGATGTGCTGCTGAGCTGGGTGCATCTCAGCGCCGAGGGCAATCGTCTCGTCGCGGAAGCCCTCACGTCCGAAATCATGGAGCTCATGTGCCAGGAAGCCGACACGCTGAACCGAAAGACGCATGGCAGCCAGCTTCCATGATGTCCCGGTCGAATTGAACATGCCCTGGCTTCGCGGACACCAGACCGCGCCGGGTTCTGATCCGCTTGACGATGCGCGGCCGTCACTGCCGATGCAGATGCTCCGTGTCGTAGTGGACGCTCAGGGCGTCGAGCGCCGTCCGCAGGGCCGCCACGTAATCCAGGCTCGTATTCTGCTTCGTCTTCATGGCGGCGGCCATAACCGCGTGGTGGTCGGCCAGCCCGGCCAGGTAGGCGTCGCGGCCCTCCTGCCCGGCGGCCACGGGCTTGACCTTCTGGGTCAGGAAGTACTCGGACACGACGGAGATGATGTTCGACGCGTGCTCCTCCTTGGTGGCGACCCAGCGGGCGAGCTGGTTGGCGCTCTGGACTTCGATATTTCCCGCCAACTCCGCCATCTGGGCCATGGCCTTCTCGATGGTCGCGGCGTCCTCGTACATGCGGGCGATGCGCGCGGCGTCGTCGTAGATGCCGCAGGGCACCTGGCAGTGCGCGCTCGCGAGGCCGGGGGCGGCGGCGAGCAGGACGAGGGCGAGCAGGATCGTCACGGTCGTTCTGGACATATTCTTCTCCTTCATCTCGGAATTGCGCCGGATGGTACGGTGGCGGTCACAATGTAGGCCCAAGCCGGTTTCCGGCCAGGGATCGTCGTGCGGGGTCGTCGCTGCCGCGCGCGCCGGGCGCGCGCCAGTTGCGCCGGCGGGTATGACGGTGCTTCTTTGCAGCTGATCTTCCAGCCGCGCAGGGATTCACGGTCTCGCGGGTACAGAGACGTGCCGCTTCCTGCTCGGACCCGGCTCCCCGATTCCGGAGTAACGATCATGTCGAGAACCAGCCTCACGATCGCCCTGCTGACCGCCCTCGGTCACGCCGGCGGCGCGGCCCGGGCCCAGATCGAGTTCGACTTCGGCTTCCTGGCCGGGGCCAGCCTGAGCACCATCTCCGGCGACACCGGTCTGATCTTCGCGGGACCGGAGTTCGACGACTTCGACAACCTGACCGGCGATCTCGACGGGGCCAAGCTGGGGATGACCATGGGTGTCTTCATGGCCGCGAACATCGACCGTGATGTGAGCGTCCGCATCGAAGCCCTCTACAACGAGCTGGGCGGCAAGGGCTCGTACGCGGGCTCGACATTCATCGACGGGCTGGGCGACACCGATCTCTCGGGCAACGTGTCGATGAAGACGGCCTACCTGGAGTTCCCCGCGCTGGTACTCTTCCCGCTGCCCGTCCTGCCGCCGCAGCAGTGGCGGGGGATGCTGGGCATGGCGATCTGTTTCGCGGCGACTTCCGAGCTGCGGGTCGATTCGGCGATCAACGGCTACGCCTACTCGGATCCGCTGTCCTACGACGACCGCGTCCAGGACGTGACGTATCACGGAATCGTGGGGCTCGAGTACACCGCCTACGTGAAGGAAACCCCCTTCCTGCTGGGCTTGCGCTACGAGATCGGACTCAGGAGGTTCGACACCGGCATCGGCGGCGACCCCGACCAGGAGTACATGCATCGGAGCTTCGTCGCGACGCTGGGGATCCCCTTCTGAGTCGCCGGCGGTTCGCCGCTCCCGCCCCGACGTCCGGTTTGCCATGATCCCGTCCGCTTGCTAGGATGGTGGCCGCCATCACTCGCGGTCGAGACGAGCCACCACCCTCCGGAGCGACGAAGCGCATGCCATCCCAGAGCAGGACCGGGACCGCCGCGGCCCGGACCGTCATCTTCCTGGCCGGTTTCACCTTCCTGCTCTACGAGGTCAGCTGGCACCGCCTGCTGTCTCTGGTGCTGGGCGCGACCGTCACCGCCGCCACCATCGTCCTGGCCGCCTTCATGGCCGGCTTCGGGGCGGGAGCCTACATCCTGGGCCGCGCCGCCGACCGCCGGCCCGGCCAGGGACGGATGCTCGCCGTCCTCCTCGCAGGCCTCGGCCTCTTCAACGCGCTCGACTACGTCCTGATCACCCGGACGATCCCCCGGCTCTACGCGTCGCTCGCGGGCGGCGGCCTGTCCCCCGGCGCGACAGAAACGCTGGTCTTCGCCTTCGCGGCGCTGCTGCTTTTCGTGCCGGCGTTCCTGATGGGCGGGGTCTTTCCGCTGATCAGCAAGGCCGCGCTCGGCGGCGGCGGGTCGATCACGACGATCCTGGGCCGGCTCTACGCCCTGGAGACACTGGGCAGCGCCGTCGGCGGGCTGGTGACGGGCTTCGTGCTGCTGGGCGTGCTCGGCCAGCGCGACACGATCTTCCTGGCGGTCGCCGCCAACCTGGCGCTGGGATCCTGGGTGCTCGCCTCCGGCGCGTTCGGCCGGGCGGCCGAGCCGGCGCCGTAGACCGAACCGCACAAGACCGGCCGCAAGGCGCGCAAGACGGTCAAGGCCGATCCCGCGGCGCTCAGGGCCACGGCCCTGGTCGGCGCCTTCGCCTGCGGTTTCTGCATCCTGGCCCTGCAGGTGCTCTGGCTGCGCATGTTCCGCATCTACCTGACCAACACCAGCTACACCTTCGCCCTGATCACGTCGCTGGTCATCCTGGGCATGTGCGCCGGCAGTTCGATTTTCGCTCGGCGCGGCCGGGGCATCGTGGATCGCCAGAGGTCCATGTACCGGGTCCTGCTGCTGCTGTGCGTCGCGACGGGACTGGGCCTGCTGCTGCTGGTCAAGCTGCCGGAAGTCCTGATGTTCCCCTTCCAGTCCGTGCTGGGCAGCCCGCTGGCGCGGGTGCTGCTGCTGCCCTGCGTCGCCGCCCTGCTGATCGTCTTCCCGCCCGCGGTCTGCTCCGGCTTCGCGTTCCCCCTGGCCTGCCGCATGTACACCGCGGGCCGCGGCAGCATCGGCGGGGACGTCGGCGTCGTGCTGATGGTCAACACGGCCGGCGCGGTGCTCGGTCCGGTCGCCGCCGCCTTCGTCCTGCTGCCGACCCTCGGCGCCGGCCTGTCGGTGCTGCTGGTCGTCGCACTGCTGGCCGGCGCGGCCCTGTACTCGCTCCATCGCCGCAAGCCCACCCGCGGCGCGGACATCGCAAGGCCCGCGCTGGTCACCGTGCTGGCCGTGCTGGTCGTGGTGATCGTGGTGGGCCCGGACATCCGCATCCTGCCGCCCTCGTTCAGCCGCTTCGACCGCGACGTGCTGTTCTACCGGGAATCGGTCGAGGGCACGCTATCGGTGGGGCGGGACCGGGGCGCGCGCACGGAATCGAAGTACACCTTCGTCAACAACAGCGCCGTGATCGGATCGACCTACGACGCCATCAAGGTCGTCAAGATGGTCGGCCACTTCCCGTTCCTGCTGGGGCTCGACTGCCGGGACGTGCTGGTGATCGGCTTCGGCATCGGAGTGACCACCTCGGCCATCGCCTCGCATCCCGAGGTGGCGTCGATCACCTGCGTGGAGCTGGTGACGGGGCTGAAGGACGCGGCGGTCTACTATCGCGACCTGAACCGGAACGTGACGGCCGACCCGCGCCTGGAGATCGTCTCCGGCGACGGGCGGCATTACCTGCAGCGGACGCCCGACACGTACGACCTGATCTCCTGCGACCCGACCCACCCCATCCTGGGCTCGGGCAACCTCTACACGCGGGAGTACTTCGCCCTGTGCCGCGCGCACCTCAACCCCGGCGGCATGGTGTCGCAGTACCTGCCCCTGCACAAGCTGCGCACCGAGGAGCTGATGGGCCTGATCGCCACCTTCCGCGACGTCTTCCCCCACAGCACGGTCTGGCTCGGCCACTACCACGCCGTCCTGCTGGGCGCGCTCGATCCCCTCGCGGTGGATTTCGCGGCGTGGTCGCAACGGGTCGCGGCGCTCGGCCAGGACGCGCATTTCTACGTCGATCCCCATCACCTCGCGGCGACCCTAGTGCTGGACGGCGCCAGGATCGCCGAGCTGACACCCGGGCCCTGGCTCAACACGGACGACCGCTCCTACACCGAGTTCTTCGCGCCGGCGTGCCTGGACGAGGGGAACGTCGCCCGCAACCTGCGCTACCTGCTGGACAACCGCTGCGGCGTCGACGCGGTCTTCCGCGGGATCGGCGACTCCGGCCGCATGGAACGCTTCGTCGAGGGCAACCGTCTGCTGGGGGAGAGTCTCTACCTGAAGTTCGCCGGCGACGTCCGGGGCAGCCTGCAGGCCTTGCAGCGCGCCTGCGAAGCGAATCCGGAGGACCAGGAGTATCCGTTCCTGATCAAGCTGGATTACTGAGCGGGATCTACTTCACCAGGGAGATGAGCGCGGCGGACGACCCGGCGCGCGTCACCGCCCGCGCGAGATAGCTCCCGGACGGCGCCGTCCCGCCGCCGCCGATGTCACCGTCCCACACCAGGTCGATGGTTCCGGTGGTCGATACGTCGTCCCACAAGCACCGGATCATGCGTCCGTGCAGATCGTAGATGGCCACTTTCACGCGCGCCGGCGCGTCGATCCGCACCGGGATCGTCACCCGCGGATTCCCCGGGTTAGGGAACGGCGGCAGCAGGTTCACCATGCCCGCGACCGGCGGCGCGTCGCCGGCCCCCACGCTCGGATCGTCCCACCGCCCGACGTGCCGGCTGGGCAGACCCCCCGCGTACCCGAACGCGCCGCCGGCGAAGACGGCGCCGCCCAGGCCCGCCACCGCGCGCACCATGTCGTTCACGCCGTCGCCCAGGGGTCCCCAGCCGCCGCCGTCCAGCAGGCCGATGCGGTTCATCAGCGTGCCGCCGGAGCCGGTGATGTCGCCGCCGGCGACCAGGCGGCCGCTCCACTCGTCCAGGGCGATCACGAACGCCCCGTCCAGGCCGCCGCCGGGGGCGTACCAGGCGGCGCCGGTCCAGCCCGCGACCAGATGGCCCGGGGAGGAGAAGACGCCGCCCGCGACCAGGTCGTCGCCGTGGGGTGACAGGGCGTAGACGGTGCCGTTGGTCCCGGAACCGACGGGCGCCCACGCGACCCCCTCCCAGCACGCGAGGTTGGCGGCCGCGACGGCGCCGCCGCCGGGGTTGGTGATCGACGCGAAGGCGCCGCCCGCGTAGAGCGCGCCGCCGCAGGAAACCAGGGCGAAGACGTCGCCCGCGAACCCCGCGCCGGTGACCGCCGACCAGGCCAGCCCGTCCCACCGTGCCACGTAGCCGCTGCCGCCCGCGTAGAGGTCGCCGTCGTGCTCGGCGAGGGACAGGACGTATCCCCACGTCCAGGCCGCGGGCAGGCCCACCGGCGACCACTGCTGTCCGTCCCAGCTCGCGACGTACTCCACGGTAACGCCGCCAGCTTCGGTGAAGCGTCCGCCGGCGATCAGTTCATCCTTGTGGGAGCAGAGGGCGTCGACGCGGTTGTTCGTGCCCGTGTCCAGGTCGTGCCAGGCGGTGCTGTCCCAGCGCGCCACGTACCGGGCCGCGACGCCGCCCGCGTCGTTGAAGCTGCCGCCGGCGAAGAGGTCGCCGTCGTGCACGTGCAGGACGCGCACCACATCGTCGACGCCCTGTCCGGCCGGGGGGGCGGCGAACCCCTCCCACCAGCCGCACCGCGCGGCCGGGGCGTACAGGATGAGGGCGAGCAGTGCGACGGCGAATCTCATGGGGCTCCGTTTCGGGATCGCGTCGGGAGAGGATAGCATAGACCAGAGGCGCCGGGAGACGAAGGAAGGAAAGGGCGGGGTCAAATGTACGCGTTGCAGCGGGCGAGCAGTTCGCGCGCCGTGGCGAGCAGGGCCGCCCTCTCCTCCGGGGCCAGCCCGACGGCCGTCCTTATCCGGTTCAAGAAGTCGCCCGCGTTGCGCCGCAGGGCTTCGGGGGACGCCGGCAGCTGGGTCTCGTCGAACACGAAGGCCATGGTGCGGCGGGAATTGCGCATGCCCCGAGCGAGATGTCCGACCGCCTCGTCGTGGCGCCCATGGGCGATCTCGGTCAGCGTCTGGTAGATGAAGGCCTGCGGCACGGGCCCCCAGAAGAGCAGTCGGGGTCCCGCGTCGGCGAAGACCAGGGCGTCCAGGGGGACGTCCTCCAGGCGGCGTACCCAGGCCACGCCCCGCTCGCCGGCGCCGAAGACCTCGAGTCCGAGTTCACCGGCGAGCGCTGCGTACAGGACCGTCGGCAAGGGCAGATCGTCCGGCGCGGCGAGGCGGTCGCGCCTGCGGCCGGCGTCCTCGACCTGCAGGATGACGATCCGCCGGGACCGGTCGGCGTCGAACGAATCGAGGAGACGCAGCGCCTCGTGGGAGACGGCCGTGTGCAGGACCAGCGGGTCGGTGGGGTGCCCGTCGACGCCCCGGGCGGAGAGTCGGGCCTCGAACGCCGTCCAGCCCGCGGCCGCGGCGACGACCGCCAGGCACGCCGCCACGAGCGGGCGGAGTCGGCGGCGGACGCCCAGCAAGAGCTGGCCCAGCAGCAGAGCGACCGGCGCGAAGGCCAGGTAGGCCAACCGGGGTTCGACGCGGAATTCCACGGTCAGGACCGGGGCCAGGGACAGCAGGGCGGCCGCCAGCCAGGCGGCGGGACGCCTGTCGCCGGCGCGCCACCGATGCCGGGACCAGAACATCCAGAGGGTCCACACCAGCAGGCCGGCCGCGAGCGCGGGCAGGTTGCCGTCCGGCACGAAGAAGGGCCACGGCGTCGCCAGCCACCAGCCGAAGGTGACCAGGTTCATCGGCAAAGCGGACAGGGGGTCCAGCACGTAGCCCGTGCCCGCGCCGTGGGGGAAGCCGCGCCACAGCAGCAGGGACTCGCCCGCGGCGGCGGCCGCCAGCACGACCGCGACGACCAGACGCCGGCGACGGCGGTCCCGCGCCCCCCCCCAGGCGAGCGGCCCCGCGAACAGGGGCAGGCACAGCGCGTTCTCCTTGGCGAAGATCGCCAGCACACCGGCGAGGGCACCGATGAAGAGGGCCCCCTTGCCGCCGGCCAGCAGGCGCTCGACCGCCAGCAGCACCAGCGTGGCGCCCAGCAGTTCCTGCACGCCGGCGGCCCAGTAGAGGGGGGCGAACGCGAGGGGTGTGGCCGCGAACAGGAGTCCGGCCAGCAGGGCGGCCGGAGCGGACAGGCCGCAACGCCGGGCGATGCGTCTCACCAGGACGGCGGCGGCGGCGTGCAGCAGCAGCCGGGTCCAGGCCCAGGGGTCCGTCGCCAGGCCGAAGACGGGGTACAGCAATCGCCAGTACAGGACCTGGCTGACCGCGCGCGCGGGGAAGCCGTCGCCCCCGAGCAGGCCGGAGGCGCGGGCGAGCAGGGTCCAGTCGTCGCGGTTCCAGAAGGCGCCGAGGGCGGGCAGACGGCCCAGGACGGCGGCGGCCAGCACCAGCAGCGCGTCGCGTTGGGAGTCTGCGGCGACCGCGGTGCCGGTCTGGCGCGAATCCTGGATTCCGAAGCTGTCCGGCTTCTCCGGCAAGGTCACCTCCGACCATGACAAACCCGTGCGGTGTATGCTATCTTGTCGCCTCGGTCGTATCCGCTCGCACAGAGCGGGAATCTAACCCGGATCAATGACGAAGGGAAGCGGCGGTCGCGCGCGTTTCCCGTCGACGAGGTGAACCAGAAATGAAGCGTACCCACGCTCTTTGGACGATCGCGTGCCTCTGCAGCCTGGCCGTCGTGGGCGGTTGCGGCGAACGGGCGCCCGGACCGGTGACCATGGACGACGCGGAGCAGGAAGCCTGGGAGATCCGTCTGGTCGAGATGCGCATCGACAAGAACGAGCGCTTCACCGACCCGGAACAGACCCCGTTGATGGAGCAGGACCTGCCCGGCTTCGAGGGGCTCAACTACTACTACCCCGTGCCCGAATTGCGTTTCCGCGTGCCCTTCGTGGAGACGGCCGCCGCCGACACGGTGACGCTGGTCAAGCGCCAGGGCGAATCGGTGAGATACCTGCGCAAGGGCCACGTCGCTTTCAAGCACGAAGGGTCCGTCTACAAGCTCCAGGCCTTCGGCCCGGTGGGCGCCGCGCCGGACGGCGATTATCTCTGGCTGCCCTTCTACGACGAGACGTCGGGGGAGGAGACCTTCGGCGGCGGTCGCTACCTGGACCTCGAGGTCGACGACGAGGGCATCGCGGAACTGGACTTCAACTTCGCCTACAACCCCCTCTGCGACTACAACCACGAACGCTACAACTGCACCCTGCCGCCCGAGGAGAACCGCCTGGAGATCCCCGTGCGCGCCGGCGAGAAGCTCTTCCGCCTGGAGGAATGACAAGGACGCCGTGGAGGCCGTGCTGGACACGTTGGGCGACATCGGCGTCTGGATCGCCTTCGGGGTCTGGACGATGCTGCTGCTCTGCGGCGCGCTGATGACGATCCTCGGCCTGAGCGGCAACTTCATCATCGTCGGTCTGGGGCTCGTCCACGCGCTGGTGACCGGCTTCGATCCCATCTCCTGGCAACTGCTGCTGCTGCTGCTCGGCCTGGCCATCGTCGGCGAGGTGGTCGAATCCGTGCTCGGGGTCGTCTACGTGGCGCGCAAGGGCGCCACGCGTTACGGCGTGCTGGGGGCGTTCCTGGGCGGTCTGGCGGGCGCGGCGCTGGGCAGCGGCGTCGTGCCGGTGATCGGCACGGTCGTCGGCAGCTTCGTCGGCGCTTTTGCCGGGGCGGTGGCGGGGGAGTACCTGCGGGAGCGGCGGACCGACGCCAGCGTGCGCATCGGCTGGCACGCCTTCGCCGGCAAGATGCTGGCCAGCGGCTTCAAGTTCGCCCTGGCTTTGGCCATGATCGCGCTGCTGCTGCAGCGGGCGTGGCCGGGCTCGGCCTGATCACTCCGACGACACGCCCGCCGCCCCGTAGGCCATCTGCTCGGTGGCCGCGACGCCCCAGCCTTCCCTTCCCACGGCGATCAGCCCCAGCGACCAGTCCTCCGGGAAATTCGCCACACCCCTCTCGACCGCCTCCCGCGCCGACAGGCCGTCGGCCAGCCAGCCGTAGACCGTGCGGGCCATGGCCGCGCGGATGATCTCCTCGCCGTGCCCCGTGCAGGCCACCGCGCCCGCGGGGCCGGCGAAGCAGCCGCAGCCGTAGATGGGCACGTCGCCCACGCGTCCGTTCAGGGTGATCGAGGTGCCGCCGGTGGACAGGGTGGCCGCGAAGGAGCCGTCGGCGGCGCGGGTCACCGTGCCGACGGTGTCGAAGATGTCGCGGGGGGTCAGGGGCAGGCCGGTATCGGGGTCGGCCTCTTCGGCGGGCAGCGACGGCGGGGGGCCGGGGAAATTCCAGGCCCGCCGCCAGTCGAAGGTGTCGTAGCCGCCGCCCGCCTCGCCGCGCAGCAGCCTGGCGATGCGCTGGCGATACTTGGCTGCGGCCTGTTCGCAGGTGGGCGTCTCGTCGGCGAAGCCCATGGCGTGGGCGAAGCGCGTGGCGCCGTCGCCGGCCAGCAGGCGGTGCGGCGTGTCGAGCACCGCCCGCGCCACCAGGATGGGATTGCGCACGTGTTCGATCACCGCCACCGCCGCGAACGCGCCGTCGGAGGTCATCAGGGCCGCGTCCATCTGGATGGTGCGCCCGTCGAGGCGGATGTTGGCGCCGGTGCCGGCGTTCAGCAGCGGGTTGTCCTCCAGGACCAGGGTGCCGACCAGGGCGCCGGCTAGCGCGTCGCCGGTCGCCGCGGTCTCGGCCAGGGCGGCTCCCGCGGCCGACTGGATGTCCTCGGTCCAGGTCGAAGGCGACCCGACGCCGCCGTGGGTCACGGCGAGGGGGCCGTCGCGATCCTGCCCTCCGGCGAGCAGGACCACCTCGCGGCCGCCCGGATACCGGTCATCGTGGGAGTCGCCGCAGCCGCACAGCGACGCGGCGGTCGCCAGCAACAGCGAGAAGACGAACGGGCGGGGTCTCATGGGGTCTCCTACGGTTCGATGTTCAGGGCGAGGGTCAGGCTGGTCAGCGAGGCCCAAACTTCCAGGTCGCGCGTGGCGAAGGCGGCGTGCGAGATCTGAGGCGACAGCGAAAGCGCGCCGCCGAGGTGCAGTTCGTAGCCGCAGGCCAGCAGGTAACAGGTGCCGGTGTCGTGCATGATCTCCTGGCGGCCGCGTTCCAGGTAGTCGAGGCGGGCCGAGCCCAGGCCGTAACCCAGGCGTGCGAACAGGCCGCCTCGCCAGGGATGCCAGGTGACGGCCACGGCCGCGGTGATCAGATCGAGACGCGCCGAGGCGAGATCGTCGTCGGCCCGTCGCGACCAGGCGAGCAGCTCGACGCCGACGGTCAGATCGTCGAGCAGCCTGCAGCCGGCGCCCAGCTGCAGGGACGTGCCCGCCTCCCGGTCGTCCAGCCGCGGGATGCGGGCGTAATCGTCGTAGAGGCGCAGCACGTTGTCGGCCGTCCGACCCCAGCCCACGCCGGCTCCCAGCACGAACAGCACGCCGGGGCCGCCGTCCGCCTCGATCGGCGCGGGCGCGCTCCGGGCGAAGGACGCGATCGACAGCAAGATCATCAGCAGGCACGTGCGCATCGGCCGATGCTAGGCGGTGGGGCGGGGCGCGTCAATCGGCGCGGTCGACTCAGCGCCAGTTCCCGATGAGGATGAACGGCGCCCAGTAGTAAGGATGGGCGTAGTCGTCGCTGTTGCGCAGGGCGAGCTGGGCCTGCCGGAGCGCCTCGACCTTGGTCGTGCCGCCCTCGTGCAGGATGCGGTAGAGGTGCGTCATGAGCTGCGACGTGCTCTCGTCGTTGACCATCCACAGGCTGGCGATGACCGCCGCCGCGCCCGTCTGCTCGAAGTTGTAGGCCAGGCCGGCGATCTCCTTGCCCTCGCCGTGGTCGCCGACGGCCGTCTCGCAGGCCGAGAGCACGGCCAGGTCCACGTCGAAGAGTTCGAGCAGGACGATGTCGCGGAAGGTGAGGCGGGCGCTGTCGTCCTCGCCGGCCAGCACCAGGTAGGAAGCTTCGGGGCGATCGTTGAGCAGGACGCCGTGGGTGGCCAGGTGCAGGATGTTGTGGGTGCCGACCTCGTCGCGCAGCCGCGCCTTGGTGGCGTCCTCGCCGTAGACGGCCGTGACGGGCGCCGGCTGCCAGATCTCCTCCAGCTCGTTCACCTCGAGCTCGGCCCCGGCGAGCGTGCTGTCGGGGTTGCCGAAGGCGAGCAGGGCCGCGTCGGTCGGGACCGGCCGGCGCGATGTCAGCGTACCGGCCTGGGTCAGCACGCAGAGGCGATAGCGTTCCAGCAGGTAGCGCTCGCCGTCGTAGAGGGCGGCGAAGGGGATGTAGCGCAGGCGCCCGCTCGGGCTGACGATCAGGGTCTCCACGCCGATCAGGTCGCCGGCCAGGGGGTCGATCAGCAGGGCGTGCAGCTCCCGCGCCGGTATGCTGGGATCGATACGCTCGGCTGGCGGCGCAGGCATGCCGGCCAGGCGCGCCGTGCGCGCGGTCTCCCAGTCGTCGTCGGGATGCTCCAGCCCGGCGCGCATCTCGCGGATCAGCTCGTCGACGCGAGCCTGTGCCACGGGCACCTCGCGGTAGATCAGCGGATCCTCGTCCCCGCGCACCACGAAGACGACGATCCGGTCGGGCAGGACCACCGGCTCCACGAAGGCCTCGGTCACGAGCAGGCCGCGCCGGAGCTGGTTGAAGGACACCGGCTCCACCTCCAGACGCTCGTAGGCCTGCGGGTGGTCGCGGCGCAGGGAGCGCGTGAAGTCGTGGAAGTGCAGCTTCAGGGAATCGATCTCCGTCTGCCAGACCGTGACGAGCTCCGGGCGCTGCTGCTCAACGGGCCGGGCCAGCTCCTCGCGCAGGAGGCGCACGAGGCGGGTCTCGTGGGAGCGCAGGCCCGCGGCCTCGTCCACCAGTGCCTGGTCGTCGTCGTTGAGGCGGGGGCCGCCGGCGCCCATCTCCCTGGCCTCCGAGGACTTCATCAGGCCCAGGATCTCCCAGGCCTCCTCCTCGCGGCCGAGCTCCATCAGCACGTCGACCAGCTCGCGGTACACGTCCCCGTGCTTCTCCTGGAAGCCGCTGGCCACGTCCTCGTCTTCGATGCCCTGGCGCACCTGCTCCAGCGTGTCGATGGCCTCGCGGAAGGCGTCGACGGCGGGCTCGGGTTCGCCCCGGTCGCGCTGGATCCGGCCCAGGTAGAACAGGGGCTCCCACAGGAGGATCGGGTTGCGCATCTCGCGCAGCTGGGGGATGACCTCGCGCAGTCGCGACTCGGCTTCGGCGTGGCGGCCGCGCTTCCAGTCCACGGCGCCCAGCTTCGCGCCCATCTTCATGGTGGCCACGGTGGTGCCCATGGGTGCGGCGATCGTCAGGCCCTCCCGGATGGCCGTCGCCGCCTCGTCCAGCTCGTCCAGCTCGAAGAGCAGGTCCGCCCGGAAGATGTGCATGTCGATGATGCGCGGCGGCACGCCCACGCTCCGGGCCAGTTCCAGGCCGCGGTCGATCAGGTCCAGTGCCTCGTCGGTGCGGCCCAGTTCGTGGTAGCAGCGGGCCAGGTTGCCGGCGGTGATGGTCATGACGTCCACGTAGCCGATCCGCTCGCCGATCTCCAGGGCCTCGCGGAAGTGCTCCACGGCGGTTTCGCAGTCGCCCAGCTGGCGGTAGACGTCGCCCATGTTGTTGTGGGAGGCGGCCATGCCGTAGGGGTCGCCCCAGGCCTCGCGGATCTCCAGGGACAGGCGGTACAGGCCGAGGGAGTCTTCGTACAGGCCCTGGCCCCCGCGCGCCGAGCCCAGGGTGTTGTAGAGGTCGGCCAGCGCCCAGTCGTTGTCCTGTTCCTTGTAGATGTCGTAGGCGTCCTTGGCGGTCTGGAAGGCTATCTCCTCCTCCCCGTACAGGTGCTGCAACCAGGCCATGGCGCTCAGGATGCCCGCGACGCTGCCCTGCAGGTCGGCGGCCTCGGCGACGGCCATGGCCTCGGAGTAGGCGGCGACGGCCTCGTCGTAATCGCCGCGGGCGGCGTGGAGGCGCCCGAGTGCGGTCTGCGAGTCGGCGATGCCCGCCTGGTCCCCGGTCTCCCGGAAGAGGTCCAGGGCCGCGCGCATCCGCGCGAAGGCGTCGTCGATCCGGCCCGCATTGAACAGGCCCGTGGCGAGCATGGTCAGGGCCTGGGCCTCGTGCTGCTTGCTCGGCATGCTGCGGGCGATCTCCAGGGAGCGACCGGCGGCGGCGATGCCCGCCTCGTGGTCGCCGTCGAGACCGGTGTAGAGGTTGCTCAGGACGCGCCAGATGTCCGCCTGGCCGCCGAGATTGCCGGCAGCCTCGCTCAGGGCCAGCGCGGTTTCGAGTTTGTCGCGGGCGGCAGCGGTCTCCTTGCGGCCGATGAGGCTGTAGCCCCACCACTCCAGCACCTTGGCCTCGCCGCCGGTGTCGCCCGCGCGGTGGTAGTCCGCCAGGGCCAGGGCGTAGACGCTGTCCGACCGGGCGGGGTGCCCCATGCCCTCGTAGACCTCGGCGATCTCCAGCTCGGTCGCCGCGGCGTCCGCCGTCCAGTCGTCCCGGGCGAAGGTCTCCAGGGCCGAGCCGAGCAGCTCCAGGGCCCGGGGGTGGTTGCCCTTCTGGCGTTCGTCCTTGCCCATGCGCTTCAGCACGTCGGCCACGTCCCACCACTCCTCGCGGGCCTCGTGCACGGCCAGGGCCGACTGGTAGCGCTCCCGGGCGCTCGCGGCGTCCCCGAGCTGCCAGTAGATGGACCCGAGGTTGGTGTTGGCGATGGCGAGATCGCGGTCGGCGCCCAGTTCCGTGTAGATGCGGACCGACTCCAGGCGCTCGTCAACGGCTTTCTGCAGCTCGCCCAGGTTCCAGAAGCCGTCGCTCATGTCGTCGTGGGCCGCGGCGACCGTCGCCGCCCAGTCGAGTTCCTCGGCCACGTACAGCTCGAGGGTCCAGGCGTCGATGGCCTCGCGGTAACGGCCGACCGCTTCGTAGGCGTCGCCCAGCTCGGAGAAGGTGCCGCACCGGCGCTGGATGTCCATCAGGCCGCCGCGACGGGCGAAGAGCTCGGCGGCCGCCGTCAGGGCCGCCGCCGCGGGTTCGGTCCGGCCCAGCCGGGTGAGGCACTGGCCCGCGCCGCGCCAGGATTCGGCGGCCTCCGGGTCGACGAGGGTGTCCTGCAGGGCACCGTAGTGGTCCAGGGAGGCCTCGTAGCTGGCCAGGGCCTCCTCGTATTGCCCGTCGCTCTGCAGGACGTTGCCCAGGTTGTTGTGGGAGACGGCGCGGGAAACGGAGCCCGGCTCCGCGGCGGCGATCGCTTCCCGCCAGCAGCTTATGGACGCGCTCCATTCCTCGCGTCTCTGGTGCAGGTTCGCCTTGGCGCTCCAGTAGAGGTCCCAGAATCTTGGCACGTCGACGGCCTCGGCCAGCACGCCCATGGCGTCGATCACGGCCTCCTGTTCTTCCTCGCGCCACTCGGACTGGAAGCGCAGCGCTTCGGTGTACCACTCGTCGACGATCATCAAGTCGAGGGTGAAGTCGCGCTGCGCCGCCAGGTAGGCCAGGGCGTCCCCGCGCGCCATGTTCCGGGTCGCGTCCAGCAGTTCCAGCGACGAGGGGGGGGCCTCCGACAGGACCCAGTCGGCGAAGCTCTCCTCGACATACACGTTCCGCGCCGTGTACCAGCCGAAGTAGGAGGCCACGTACAAGAAGAAGATGCGGATGTCCTCGGGCGCGGTTTCGCCCATGACCTGTTGCGTGGTCTTGCCGGCGTAACGCCCCTGCTGGAGGGCCGCGTAGGCGTTCGGGTACTCCTCGACGGTCAGCCGCGCAGCCAGTTCCCGCACCGCGCGCGCGCAGGTGTCGAAGGTGCGCGCGTCGGGATCGTCACCGGTGTCGGCGATCACGTCGTGATAGTCGAAGAGCACGTTCTGGTCAAGATCGTGGAACACGATGGCCTTGCGGGCTATCTGCCAGGTCAGGTAGTCCCGCTCGGGGCGGGGGCGCTCGAGACGCATCTCCACCACGTCGCCCAGGCGGATGGTGTCGCCCTCGGCGGGAAAGAGCAGGACGACGGAGACCGTGTCGGCGACGGCGGTCAGCTCCGCCTTGCCCACCACGCGGGAGCCCGTGTCGGCGGCGCCCCGGTAGACGTCGCGCAGGCCGCCGAGGACCACGCCGTGGATTTCGCCGACCTCGATCAGGCCGAACAGGCCTTGCTCGTCTGGCTCCAGGTAGGTGATGGGGATCATGATGTCGATCTCGAAGGTCGCGACATCGTCCCCGGCGACGAGGCCGGCAGCCGGCAGGCAGGTGGCGAGGGCGACGAGCCAGGCAGCTGCACGTTTCCGGAGATCTCGTCCGCCAGCGATCATCGGTCCTCCTGTGCAGGTCCGTCGGTCACGATGAAGCTCACCGTGGCGGTGGCCCACTTGCCCGGCGCGACGCTCGTCGTGCTGCGTTCGCCCAGGGTAGCCGCTCGCAGCAGCTGTCCCAAGGGGGATTCGTCGTCGCGCGGCCCGGCGCTGCGGTTTCGTTCCAGGTCGCGGATGGCGTCGCGGTCCAGCAGCGGGCTGAAATCGGCGGGCTCGGCCGTGGCGATGGCCTTGAACATCTCGGCGCCGCTGGGTCCGTCGATGCGGAAGATGAACGGCGCCGGGATGCGCACCCACTGTCCGTCGGCGACGATGCGGTTGTCCTGGACCCGCAGTCCGGGATAGGGCCACAACGGCCCGATCTCGCCCTCGCCGCGCAGGTCCAGCACCGTCACGTAGGCGTCCAGGAAGCCGGTGTTGCGCAGCTCGAGCATGACGTGGGTGCCGGCCGGTATCTCCCGGAGGCCGCCGTCGCCCGGAGGCAGGTCCAGGTCGCCGAGCACCTCCTGGGCGTAACCGGCGGCGGCGAGGCGCACTTCCACCGGCGCCAGGCGCAGCTCGATGTCCACCTGGGCGTAGGGATCGTCGTTCTCGAGGCCGCTGACGAACCGCCAGCGCGATTCGCCCTCCAGGGCGCGCGCGATCCTTGCGGACAGCTCCGGGCCCACCGGTGCGGCCGCCAGCTCCGATCCGTCCCGCCGCTCGAGGCGGATGGCGTCGCCCGTGGGGGCGTCGAGGCGCACGTCCCAGCGCTCGGCGGCGCCGGGTCCCGTGTCCAGCAGGGGCAGGTCGGAGAGGGTCTCGCGCAGGCCGTCCCAGGACGCGCTCGCGTCTAGGGCCGACAGGTCCACCTTGAGCCGATTGTCGCCGTAGCTGTGCTCGACCTCGATGGCCCGCGCGGCGCGCAGATCCTCGATCGATACGGTCGCCTCCGGCGCCAGGGCGAGCTGAGCGTAGCTGAGATCGACCCGCGAGACGACGGCCTCGGCCAGCGGCGCGGCCGAGGCGAAGTCGCGGGTGCCGGCGGGGAAGAGGGCGTAGCGCGAGTCGCGGGTGATCCCCTGCAGGGAGCCGGCCTCCAGGAAGACGCCGCCGCCGGGGTCGCCGGTGACTGGGATGTAGGCCGGCGGCGTCACGCCCGCGCCGGCGAAGAGCAGCCGGTCGAGCTCGCCTTCGACCTGGGGCGTCTGTCGCCGGTTGCGACGCAGCATGAGGTCGCCCATGCGCTCGTAGAGGTCGCGGTAGGTGGTCGCGGCGTCAGCCTCCTGCGCGGCGGCGATCAGGGCGTAGGTGAACAGGCCCATCACGTTCCCGTCGTCGTCCTCCGTCTCCGCGGCGAGCTGTCCCTGGCTGGTGGCCGATATCACGACGTAGCCCCTGGCCGCGGGGTGGCTGGCCGGGGCGATGCCGCTGCCGCCGTCCGGGACGCCATCTGTCACGGGCGGCCGCCGCGACCCGCCGTCGTCCCCGGGCCACGACTGGCCCCTGACGAGCATGCGCCCGGCGCGCGTGGCGGTGCCCGAGTAGCAGCAGTCGAAGGTCAGGGTGACGTTGCCCGGATGCTTCTCGCTCAGGTCCTCCAGCAGCCGGGCGATCTCGTCGTCGCGGATGTTGCGCGAGCCGTCCCGCTTGGACACGTAGTCCGACGGGACCAGCGACTCGTCCAGGCCGTCCAGCTCGTCGCCGTCGTCGTCGGGCACGGTGGTGCCGTGGCCGGAATAGTGGAAGTAGACGATGTCGTCCACGCCCGTCGGCGCGATCAGCCACGCGCGGAAGGCGCCGACGATCGCTTCGTGGGTGGTTTTCTCGGGCGCGGACAGGATCTTCACGTCGTCGGGGGAAAAACCGAAGCGCCGGGTGAGCATGGTGGCGATCGCCGCCACGTCGGCGCCGCTGTGCAGGTCGGCCATGTCGTCTGGCCCGCCCCGCTTGTACTGGGAGATGCCAACGAGCAGGGCGCGCTTGCCCGGCTCGGCGGCGGCGTGCGGGGGGAAGCCCCGCGCGACGGCGGCAGAGGCCGCCGTCGCGCAGGCCAGCAGGAAGATCGAGAGGCGACGCGTCTTCATGACTGCGGCGATCCCTACGGCGACGGGGTCGCCCTGAGGGCCGCCTCGGGGTTCACCTTGCCGTGGCCCCACAGCTCGTTGGGCACCGCGCCGGTCTGCCGGTCGGAGGTGGCCGAACGAACGAGGATCTCTTTCACCGCCGCAGCGTCCAGTCCGGGATTCTTGTCCAGCATCAGCGCGACCAGCCCCGACACATAGGGCGCCGAGGCGCTAGTGCCCTCCCAGGCCAGGTGGAGGCCGTCGGAGGTGGTGTGCTCGCTGCCACCGGAAAGAGCCATCTCGCTGGCGGCGGCCTTGGCCGAGATGGCGAACCGGCCCGGCGCGACCAGATCGGGCTTGATCACGCCGTCGATGCGGTAGCCCGGGCTGCTGTAGTCCGAGATGCCGCCCAGTTCCAGGTTGTAACGGGTGGACGTGTCGCTCCAGTTGGTCCACTCGTTGCGGAAGTCGTAGGAGCCGACCGTGATCACGCCGTCGGCGTTGCCGGGCGAGCCGACCATCCGCGTGTGGACGGCGCCTCGCCCGAAGCTCGCCTGGAAGTACAGGGGCAGGTAGAAGTCGAAACTGCCGTCGACCACGTCCCAGGTGGTGCCGAAGGCACAGACCTGATAGCTGCCGGGCAGCACGGGCACGGCGACGACCTCGCGCTCGTTGCTGGCGTCGGCGAAGGTGATGGCGGCGAACCACTCGCTCAGATCGGTGGTCGCCAGGTTGTCGCTGACGACCATGCTCAGGGAGTCGTCGACGTTCTTCAGGTAGACCACGCCCGGATTGCCGTACTCGTCGGTCAGGAAGTTGTTCAGGCCGGCGATGGCGAAGCCCCAGTCGTCCTCGGCGTCGAAGTAGGCGTGGAGCTGTGTGGTTTCGCTGACGAAGAGCTCCACCGGGGCGCTCTCCACGTCCATCTGTCCCTCGGCGCGGGGGCCGAAGCGCCCGCTGGTGTGGAAGCTCATGCGGCCTTCGTTGCCTGCGGAGACGCAGATCACCACGCCGGGCTGCCGCACCAGTTCGTTGAAGAGTTGCTCCTCGGCGGCGTTGCCGTCGTGGGCGCTGCCGTGCCCGCCCAGGCTCAGGTTGATGACGCAGGGACGGCCCAGACCGCGCGCGGTCTCGGCGATCCACTCCACGGCCTTCACGTATTCGCTCTCGAAGGAGCCGTCGCCCGCGCGACAGATCATCAGGTCGGCCTCGGGCGCCAGACCCGCCCAGGTGCCGGCCGGCACGCCGTAGGCGGTGGCCAGTCCGTTGCCCGCGGCGATCGACGCGCAGGCCGTGCCGTGGCCCACCACGTCGACCGAGTTGCAGACGCCGCTGCCGGCGAGGGCGGCGTTCAGTTGATCCCGTGTGTAGAGGGTGCCCTGCTTGATATCGAGGTCCAGGCCCATGTATTCGATGCCCACCGGCGCCTCGTTGCCGATGGTGCCGCCGCTGTCGTCGTAGCTCGAATCCAGCATGTCCCAGAGGTACATGATGCGCGATTCGCCGTCCTCGTTCACGAAATCGCCGTGACGCCAGTCGATGCCGGAATCGACCACGCCGACGATGACGCCCTCGCCCGTCAGGCCCTGGTGGTCGAATCCGCCCTCGCCGCGCATGCCGAGCACCTTGTCGGCGAAGCTCGCCTTGGCGCGGGTCGGCGGTTCGGGAATGCGCGTGGGCTTGACGACGTCGACGTCCTGGACGGCCTCGATGCGGGCCAGCCGCAGCAGACCCGCCACCGGCACGTCCGCCATCACACGGTTCCCGTGCACGCTGTACACGGCGATGCCGGCGTTGGCCAGGGCGGAAACGTCGTGCCCGTCCGCCAGGGCGATGGAGACCCGCACCAGCGGCTGGGGATCGTCGCCCGCGATGCCGAAGATGAGGTCCAGCTGCTCGTCGCTGTACGCGAAATCCGAAGGATTGCGCCTGTCCCCGGTGAACTGCGCGTAAAGATTGCGCAGCTCCGGCGCGAGCTTGTCCAGTTCCGACTCGCCGCGGGTCAGGAAGGGGGTGGTCTTCAGGGTGTCGGTGGGGTAGGGGAACCTGTCCAGCCCCTTCGCTCCCCCGGCGCAAGCGCTGTCGAGGGACGGCGACACCAGGGCGGCGATCGTCAGGACGGCCGCCGCGGCGAAGATCAATCCGCGCCTCCCGCCGGACGAACGATGATGATTCGGCCTCATTGTCAACGACATGGTCTTCTCCTTAGCGATGTTCCAGGATCGATGGTTTCTGTCAGGCTAGCCGGAATCCAACATTTTGTCGTCCATTTCTGTCGAACTGAGTGTTTAGCTCGTTTCCTTTCCGGCACTCGCGGGCGCGGGGCGGGTCTGGGACCGTCGATAAATTTGATTTATCATGAACATGGCCGGTAAACAGGCCGGCCGTTGCCGAGTTCCCGCGTTGTGGACGGTCCGGCGGGATGCCATCTTACGGTCATGCGCGACGAAGTGTCCCGGGAATCGCGCGAGGATGCGGTCCTCGCCAGCCTCACGACCCGCCGTTACCTGCTGGGCATGGTTTTCCAGGGGGTGTGGTGGGCCGGCTACCTGCTGTTCCCCTTCGTCCTCGCCAAGTCCCTGCACGCGCCCGGAGCCCTGGTCACCCTGGCGGTGACCATGGACACCGCCGGCATGCTGTTGGCCCTGTACTGGGGACACCTGATGGCCCGCCGCGGCCGGCGGCGCTGGCTCCTGCGGGGCGGTCTCGGCGGCCGCCTGATCCTGCTGCTGACGCCCCTGGCGACCACTCCCGTCGCCTTCGTGGCGCTCCTGGCGGTCGTGCATTTCTTCGGCTCGCTGGTCTATCCCGCCGTCAACGGCATCCTGCAGGCCAACCTGCCCGCGGACAGGCGGGGGCGGGTCTTCGGCCAGGGCGCCCTGATCCAGAACCTCACGACGGCGGCGATCAGCCTCGCGGTGGGCGCCCTGCTGGAGCGGGATGCCGGGCTGTACCGCGCGATCTTCCCCGTCATGGGCACGTCGGGCTTCGTCTACCTCTGGATCCTCAGCCGCCTGCCGCGGCCCGCGGGAGATACCGCCGTGGATCCGCCGGCGGGCTTCGCCGACATCTTCACGGTGCCACGCCTGCCCCTGGGACCGGTCCGCTGGCGGAGGCTGGCGGCCGCGCTGGCGACTCCCTTCCGCCAGGCGCTGCAGACCTACCGGGAGGACCGGGCCTATCTCTGGTACGAGATCAACTTCATGATCTACGGCACGGCCTTCATGATGCTCAATCCCGTGGTGCCGCTGTACTTCACCGAACGCCTGGATCTGGGCTACGCGCAGATCACCAACGCCCGCGTCCTGATCGCCTCGCTGGGTGTGGCGGTACTGGGCCCGCTGACCGGACGCCTCATGGACCGCTTCCACCCGGTGCGTCTCTGCACGATCGCCTTCGCGGTGCTGGTCCTGTATCCGGCGGCCCTGGCCCTCGCGGGCCGGTTCTCCGTCCTGTCGCCGGCGGCGGCGGCCTATCTCGCCTTCGGCGTCTACGCCCTAGGCATGTCGGGGGTCAACGTCGCCTGGCACGTCGGATCGATCTCCTTCGCGCCGCCCGGTCAGGGGGGATACTACCAGGGCATACACGTGACCATGGTGGGCGTGCGCGGCGTGGTCGGACCGCTGGCCGGGTACGCCGTGCTGAGGCTGCTGGGCTACCTGGAGGTCTTCGTCGCGGCGGCTATCTTCTTCCTGCTGGCGTCGTTCTCGTCGGTTTTCCTGTGGCGGTGGATGAAACGAGCGGCGGACGCGTCCGGCGAGGTCTGACGGGTCCCGGTCATTCGTAGTCGAGGCGGCTGGGATCGTCGGCCGGCCGCTGCCGCGAGGACGTCCAGAGGTCCAGGAAGAGCCGATACACCCCCTGTCGATACAGGATCGATTCCGCGTAACGCACGGACATGTCGCCGCGATAATAGCCGTGCCGCGCCTGCGGATAGTGGATGCGCTCGCGCTTGCGCTTGAGCCCCACCTCCACGTTGTCGCGCCACTTGTTGGGATCGAGTTCGGCGTCCATGGCCAGCCGGCGCGCGTCGTTCATGTGCCCGAAACCGGCGTGGTACGTGGCCAGGGTGAAGTACCAGCGGTCCTCTTCGTCCAGGTATTGGTAGCTGCGGTGGATCTCGGCCAGATGGGCCACGCCCGCGCGTATGTTCGTCTCCGGGTCGAGGAGGGCGGCCGAGTCGGCGTCGGAGAACCTGGGCAGCAGCTGCATCAGGCCCACCGCGCCGGCGCCGCTGTGGGCGTCGGGGTCGAACCGCGATTCCTGAAAGATCAGCGAGGCCACGAGAATCCAGTCCAGCCCGTGGCTCGCGCTGACCTCGCGGATCACGTCGTCCCAGGGAGAGAGCCTTCCCGTGCGGTCGGGCCGGAGCTCGTCCTGACGATAGTAGCGCACCTGGCGCGGGTCGTTGAAATACCTGTCTTCGAGCACGCCGTAGGCCTGGCTGCGCTTGGCGCCGTCGGGCGACGGCCGGTAGTGACGTCTCAGGAAACGATCCAGCGCGGCCTTCAGGTCGGGGCTGTTGCGTCTGACGACCCAGCACTGGGCCACTTCCCCGGTCAGGGCCGGGCCCAACCGCAGGTCAGGATGCATGATGCGCGCGGCCTCCACCGCCCTGGCGCTGGCCACGGTGGCGGTGATCTGTCCGCTGGCGACCCGGCGCAGGAGTTCTTCCTCGCTCCACCTGGGCCTGGCCGTCACGATGCGCAGTTCGAGCCCCCGCTCGTCCCGGATTTTGCGGAGCAGGTCCACCATCGGGGAGCGGGGCTGCACGTGGATGACGAGTCCGTTCAGGTCGTCGAGCGACGTCATCTCGCCCGCCGACGCGTTGAGCACGACGTGCTCCCGGGTATGGGCATAGGCTCTGGTCAGATCGCCGCGCCGCTTGAGATCGTTGCTGGCGGTGAAGCCGCCGGACACCAGGTCGCCCCGACCCTCGTTGAGCAGTGTGAACGGCCCCTCGCCGGGACCGGGCGTGACGACCTCCAGCCTCAGGTTCCACTCGCGGGCGAAGATCGCCGCCAGTTCGTATTCGAAGCCGGTCTCCTCGCCGTTGAGCACGAGGTACGAGGGGGGGCCGGGAAAGGTGATGATCCTCAGCACGCCCTCGGCCTGGATGTTCGACAGGTCCCTGTTCAGCTGCGGCGTCCAGACGCGCTTCACGACGTCGCCCGCGGCGGGCAGAGTGCGCGCGTCATCGACGGGCTGCTGGCAACCGGCCACGGCCAGGCTCAGCACGGCCACGATCCCCGCTCGACGGGCGAGGGATCGACCGGCGCAGGTATGTTTCGTCGCGATGGTCTTCATGGCCCGATGTTAACGGCAGCGCCGAGCGCGGGGAAGGCCGGAAGTCGTTGAAATCCGTGATCAAATCGGGACAAATGTACGGTATTATATATACTGGTGAAGATTGGTCATGTGCTCGCATGGTCGCCGCGGCGGCATCCCATTGGTGTGCCCGGGGAAGGCTGCGGGCTGTAAGGTGTCAATTTGCAGGAGGTTGAAAATGCACCGCAGGTTCCTCACACTCGTACTCTTGAGCGCGGCTCTCGTCGTATCCGGCTCTTCTTTCGCCGGGGGCCACGAAGGTTACGCCTTCCTGGATCGTCTGGATGAAGCCCGTGAATCCGGCGCCCTCTCGGCGGACGAGGCTCTGCTCTACAAGTTCTATTACGTGTTCGATCAGGACAAGCTGCCTGTCGACTACCGCCCGGACAGCTTTCCGCCCCTGAAGTGCGCCACGCCCCTGATCCAGGAATTCGAGCAGTCCCGCGGCTCACTGCAGGACGCCACGGTCGCCTCGGTGGAAGCCATGCTGGCGCCCAAGGGCGGCGACAAGGCCACGTACATCAGTCCGTCCGGGATCTTCCGCTTCACCTACCTGACGACCGGCGGCGACGCCGTGCCGTCGACCGACACCAATCCCGCCAACGGCATCCCGGATTTCGTGGAGTGGTGTGCCGGCTATATGGATTATTCCTGGGATTTCGAGATCACCACGATGGGCTTCACCGCGCCCCCGCTGAGCCCCTACTACGAGATGAACTTCGAGAGCATGGGCGCCTACGGCTACACGCAAGTCGTCACCGGCACGAGAACGCGGATCACGCTCCACAACACCTTCCTGGGCTTCCCGGCCAATGACGACCCCGAGGGCAACCAGAAGGGCGCCGCCAAGGTCACCTGCGCCCACGAGTTCAAGCACGCCTCCCAGCGCGCCCAGTCCGGCTGGTCCGAGGGCGGCTGGGTCGAGCTGGATGCGACCTGGATGGAGGACATCGCCTACGACGTGGTCAACGACTACTACAACTACCTCTGGTCGGGCTGCGGCATCACCTCCCCGCAGCTGTCCCTCGACGACGGGGGCAGCGGCTCCTACGAGGACTGCATCTGGCAGCACTGGATGAGCGAGACCTTCGGCAACCAGATCATCATCGACTTCTGGAACTGGCGTTCGTCGCATACGTCCCAGTTGGTGCTGTCCTCGTACAACGCCATCCTGGCCACGTACGGCTCCTCGCTGGCGGAGGGCTACGGTCTATTCAGCGGCTGGAACTTCCCCACCAACATCCGTGCCCTGCCCGGGATCGGCTACGAGGAGGCCGCCGACTTCCCGAACAGCTCGGTAACCTCGCACGCCTCCTATCCCTACACCACGAACGGCACGCTGGACCACCTGGCCGCCAAGATGCTCTATCTCGGCGGGTTCCAGGCCGGCGAGCCGGGAACGCTGCACATCGCGTTCGACGGCGACGACGCCACTTCCATGCGGCTGGTCGCCGTGATCAGGAAACGGGATGGTACGGGCGTGTTCGAGCCGATTCCCCTGGACTTCTTCATGGACGCCGACGTGGAACTCAGCGTCCCCTTAGCCGAGATCTACACGGTCGGCATCGTCGCCTCCAACACAGCCCAAACGGGAACGGCCCGCCCCTGGTCGATCACCATCAGCAAGAACCTGCCCGACCCCCTGGTCGACCTGAGCAGCCCGACCCTCGACGCGGAGCTGGACATCGACGCGACCGGCATGCAGGGCCTGACCATCACCAACGTCGGCGCTGCGGGCTCGATCCTCGCCTACGACGTCGTCCTGATGCAGGATTCGCCCGTGGCCAAGACCGCCGCTCCCCGCAGCCTGTCCGTGCCCAGCCGCGAGCAGACCCGCGCCATGCCCGAACTGCAGCGGGGAGGCGAGCTCGCGCCCTCGCGCTACGCCGGCGACTGCGAGTTCGGCAACACCGACCTGGGCAGCGTCCAGGGCTATTACGGTACGTGGTGGTACGGCAACGAGGTCTATGCCTACCGCATCAACCCGGCGGACTACGACTGCAGCATCTGCGACGCCGGCTTCAACGTGCGGGCCATGCACATGGTGCTCTACCTCGAGCCGACCTCGACGCCCGGCATGGTGGCCCACCTGATGGAGGCCTCCGGCGACTGCACCACGCCCGGCGCGATCATCGACAGCTCCGCTCCGATGACCGTCTCCGGCATCGCGGCGGCGGGACTGTACATCATCGAGATCCCCTGCGATTTCGTCTGCTCCGACATGGGCGCCGAGTACTTCCTGGCCGTGGAGTTCACCGACACCAACGGCCCGGTGGGCATCGCCATCGACACCACGCCGCAGAGCTGCGTCTGCTACAACGACTGGGGTTCCGGCTGGGTGGACGTCGTGTCCCAGTACAGCTTCGCCGGCGACTTCTTCATCTATGCCGACGTGGACTGCTGCGGCGAACCCGACCCCGAGGTCACGGTGATCCAGCCCAACGGCGGCGAGTTCGTGGCCGTGGGCGCGTCGCTCGACATGAGCTGGACCGCCACGCTCCTGACCGACGTCAAGATCGACCTGAGCCGCAACAACGGCGGCGTCTGGGAGACGGTGCTGGCCACGACGCCCAACGACGGCGCCCAGTCCGACATCGCCACCGGACCCACCTCGAACCAGTGCCTGCTCCGCGTCAGCAGCCTCGACGACCTGTACACCGACGTCAGCGACGCGGTCTTCACCATCTACGACACGGTCCCCTGGCTGTCCGTGGACATCGACAACGGCGACCTGGGCCTGGGCGAGAACGACCTGCTGACCTTCACCTTCGACGCGACGGGACTGGCCGAAGGCGTCTACACCGGCTACGCGGTGTTCTTCAGCAACGCCGCGTCCTCGCCGGACGTGGTCACCGCCACCCTGACCGTCAACGACCCGGGCACCGCCGTGGGCGACTCGCCCCACGTCTTCGCCCTGAAGGGCAACTATCCCAACCCGTTCAACCCGTCCACCAAGGTGAGCTTCGCCATCCCGGAGGCCGGGCAGGTCACCATCGACGTGCTCGACCTGCAGGGCCGCGTCGTGCGTACGCTGCATTCCGGACACCTCGACGCCGGCTTCGCCAGTGTGGTCTGGGACGGTACCGACGTCGACGGCCGCCAGATGGCGTCCGGCACCTACATGGCGCGCCTGAGCGCCGCCGGCCGCACGGCCACCCACAAGATGACCCTGGCCAAGTAGACGGCCCCGGCCATCGCATCGGACGGCGCCCCCCGCGGGGGGCGCCGTTTTCGGTGACGCCCGGGCGTGCAGGATGTATCCTGTGGACCGTCCGACGCCAGTCCGGATCATTCACGGGGGGCCGCGCGACATGGAGGACATCCGCGCCTACACGGGCACGCTGGTGCTGGATCTGTCCCTGCCGCACGCCGCGAGCCTGAAGGACCGGCGCAAGAGCCTGCGTTCGCTGATCGACCGTCTGCTCCAGATGGATTTCGCGGTGGCCCAGATCGGCCCCGCGGACCTCGCGCAGCGCGCCTTCGTGGCCGTGAGCGCCGTCACCGGCAACGCCTCGAGGCTGGACGAGCGCCTCGACGAGGCGGAGCGCATCGTCTTCCAGTCGGAGTTCGACGTCCGCGTCCGGTACCGTGACACCGCGAGCTGGTCGGATTCGTCCCGCAGCTAGCCGTCCATTCCCGACACAGAAAGCCGAGCATGAAAGCGATCGATCTCAGCCATACCCTGTTTGCCGGCATGGACGTCTATCCCGGCGACGAGACCGTGCCCGCCATCGACCGCCTGTCCGATCACGGGGACGGGCAGCACCGCAGCTCTGCGTTCGGCATGGGGTGCCACACCGGTACGCACATCGACCTGCCGCTCCATTTCAAGGCGGGGGAGCCGGCGCTCGAGTCCTTTCCCCTGGAGGGCTGCTTCGGCCGGGCGCGCGTCTTCGCGGCGCCGCCGGGCCGGATCACGGCCGCCGCCCTCGACGGCGCCGACCTCTCCGGCCTCGACTTCGTGCTGCTGCGCACCGGCTGGGAACGGCACTGGGGCACGCCCCGCTACTACCGGGACTGGCCGTGGCTGGATCCCGGTCTGGCCGACCTGCTCGCCGGCGCCGGGTTGCGCGGCGTGGGCCTGGACAGCCCCAGCGTCGATCCGCTCGGGGCACGGGCCTCCCACGAGAGGCTCGCCGCGGCGGGGCTGGTCAACGTCGAGAACCTGGCGAATCTCGACCGCCTGCCGGATGAGGGTTTCCTGTTCGCGGCGTTGCCACTTAGACTCGAGGGGGCCGAGGCGTCGCCGGTACGCGCCGTGGCCCTGATCTGAACGACGGGAGAGGCCTTGCTGCTCGGACTGCTCCATTCGGCGCTCGGTATCGTCCTGCTGGTGGGCGGCGCCACGCTGCTGGTCAAGGGCAGTTCCAAGCTCGCCGACCTGCTGGGCGTGCCGCCGGTGCTGATCGGCCTGACGGTGGTCGCCTGGGGAACCTCGGTCCCGGAACTGGTCGTCGCCCTGGCGGCGGCGGCGCAAGGCAGCTCGGGGATCGTGCTGGGCAACGTGGTCGGCTCCAATCTCGCCAACACGGGCCTGATCCTGGGCCTGGCCGCCATGCTCATGGCGCCCCGGGTGGAGCGCCGCCTGTGGACCTTCGACGTGCCGGCGCTGCTGGCCTCGACGGCTCTGTTCGTCATCTTCCTGGCCGACGGCGACATCGACGGTCTGGAAGGGGGCGTGTTGATGGCGGTGTTCGGATTCGTGACCTTCATGACCGTGCGCAAAGCGTTCCTCCACCCCCGCGCGATCGAGCTTCCGGAGGAGCCGAAGCCCCTGGCCAAGGGCGTGACGGTCAATCTCCTGATCGCGGTGCTGGGCGTGGCGGGACTGGTGGTCGGCGGTCAGCTGCTCGTCAAGGCGGCGATCCGGCTCGCCGAGGCCCTGGGCGTCTCCGACATGGTGATCGGACTGACTCTGGTGGCCGTGGGTACGAGCCTGCCCGAACTGGCCACGACGCTGGTTGCCGCCGTGCGCCGCGAATGCGGTATCGCCCTGGGCAACGTGATAGGTTCCAACATCTTCAACCTGCTGGCCGTGTCCGGTCCGGCCGCCCTGATCCGGCCCATCGTCCTCGGCGAGGGCGGCGTGTGGCGCGAGACGGGGGGCCTGATCGCGATCACGCTGCTCCTGCCGCTCCTGCTGGTCGGACGCGAGCGGATGACCCGCGCCGGCGGTCTGGCCCTGCTGCTGCTCTACTGTGCGTTCATCACCTGGCGCATCGTCGCTTGAATCCGGGAGAAGGCATGCCGTCAAACAAGAATGACAAGCGGGGCGAACCGGTCGTCGCCAAGGCAGGCGATGCCAAGCCGGATTCCCGGGGGCTGGCCCGCAGGATCGCCAAGGCCGGCTACGCGACGCGCCGGCAGGCCGAGGAGATGGTACGCTCGGGCCGCGTGCGCGTGGACGGCAAGCGGCGTCTGGATCCCTACATGTCCATCGCGCAGGACCAGGAAATCCTGATCGATGGCGTGCCCATGGCCGAGGTCATCCGTTCGTACTTCGCCTTCTACAAGCCCGACGACATGTCCACCAATCCCACGGCAGGACATCGCACCCGCCTTCTGGGCGAGTTCATCCCGCGGGACGTGCCCGGTATCCGGGCGGCCGGACGTCTGGACGCCGGCACCACGGGTCTGCTGCTGCTCTCGAACGACAGCGCCTGGAACGCCGCGGCCGCCAGCGGCCACGGCTTCGACAAGGAGTTCCTGGTGACGGTGACCGGCGCCATCTCTGACGACCAGATCGAGGTCATGGCCGCGGGCGTGCAGCTGCCGCGCGTGGGCCACCTGCACCCGTCGCTGGTGCGCGTCGAGAGTCGTTTCGACCACAATACGGTCTTCCGCATCGCCCTGGGCGGCGGCAAGGTCCGCCAGATCCGGGCGCTGTGCGCGGCGATGCACCTGAAGATCGAGAAGATACACCGCGTGCGCATCGGTCCCGTCAAGCTGGGCCTGCTCAAGCCGGGCCGCTATCGCCCGCTGTCGAAGGCCGAGATCGAGGGGATCCGGGAGGGGGCGGGTAGTCGATGAGGGCGCATGGTAATAGCGTCCGCTCCGTCGCACCCGGTAAACCTGCCGAAACCGGTGACTTCCTCTTGAAGCGCAGATATAGACTCGTTTCGTCTTGGCTACCCGGTGATATCGATACGATGCTAGATTTCGGTTGTGGCAATGGCGCGCAGACGATCCTGTTTGCTGACCACGCCAGGAAAATCTATGGTCTGGATGTTTCTGAAAGTTATCTAAATGACTTCCGCAAGCATGCTCGTGAGTTGGGATTGGAGAACAGCCTGGAGGCAGTGCATTATGATGGTCGGAACATACCTGTTTCAGATGGCTCCATCGATTGTCTGACGACCTTCGAGGTGCTCGAGCACGTACCGGATGAAATGCATGCGTTATCTGAAATCTATAGAGTTCTTGCGCCCGGAGGCCTGCTTTTCATCACCGTTCCCAACCGATGGTGGATCTTCGAAACCCATGGCGCCGACCTTCCGCTTCTGCCCTGGAATCGTGTCCCATTCTTCAGCTGGCTACCCAAGCGAATTCATGATCGATATGCAAGAGCAAGAATCTATGGGCGCGATGAGATCGTGAGGGAACTGGTCGAAGCGGGGTTTCTGATCCGGGACGTCATGTACATCACCGCTCCAATGGATGTCGTCAAATGGCGCAGGCTCAGGGATTTTCTCAGAAAAACGGTTTTCAGGGGAGATACGACGAGAGTTCCCATCTTGGCGACAGCTATACTTGCTGTAGCCATGAAGCCCGAATAGGGTTTATTGTTGAAAATGTATCTCTAATAGGGTATTCTAATCACGATTGATCCTCGCCCATATTTATTGTCAGAAAGGAAAGCACTATGCGTACGATCATCTCGATCGGTCTTATGGTTTTCTTGCTCCCGGTTTTCACGGCGAGTGCCCTGCTGGCGACTACCATCGTCGTTGATCATGCTGGCAGCGGCGACTACACGACCATCGGTGAGGCGGTGACAGCCGCTCCCTCCGGTGCGGAGATCGTCATCATGCCAGGCACATATCCGGAGTTCGTGATCGTCGCGAAGTCGCTGACGTTCACAGCCAATGGCCTACCGGGCTCTGTCATCTGGGATGGTGAGAACAGCCACCGCATCCTCAAGGTGCGCACGCCGATCGCGGTCTCGTTCACTGGTATCGAATTCCGTGATGGCTTCGACCCGATCGAGGATGGATGCGGAGTCGCCATTCACATCGACACCGGAGCGGTTGTGACGATCGACCAGTGCCGTTTCATCAATAATCACGCGAGCTGGGATGGCGCCGTGTTTGCGGGCCTGAGTGGTACATCGGTCACGATCACCAACAGCCACTTCGAGGATAATTATGCCTATCATAATTGCCCCGCGGCCGGCGTGCTTCTCGATGCGGAAATGGTGATCGACAACTGCACATTCATCGACAATATCTGTTCAAACATCTCGGGAGCCGTCGCATCATGGCAAGCCGATCTCTCGGTTCAGCATTGTCTATTCGCGGGGAATACGGGTGGAACTGCGGGTGCAATCCTCGTGAGTGGTGGCGGTGGGGATATCTACAACAACACATTTCACGACAACCACGGCGGTAATGTCGTCCTCATCTCGACCTCCTCTCCTTATTCGTACCATCACAATATCATGACCATCAACACCTCGGGTGGGGGACTTTACATGTCCAGCGGTATAACCCACGGCTGCAACCTGTTCTATGAAATCGCTGGAGACGAGGTGTCCGGAGGCCTGGCACCCGACGAGATCGTCGCCGATCCGTTGTATTGCGATTATACCGTCGGGGATTTCAACCTGTGCTACATGTCTCCGGCCCTGCCGGAGAACAACGGTTGTGGCATGATGGGGGCGTTCTCCATGGGATGTACGACATGTGGGCCTATCGCCAACGAAGATAGGGCCTGGGGTGACGTCAAGAAGATGTACGACTGATCTCCGGTGCAATGGGATCGATAAAGGCGGCCGATATCTGGCCGCCTTTTCCTTGGCAGCTGCCTACAACCCCACCATCCCGTTGAACTCCCTGATCCGCTCGTCCCAGCCCTCGGCCTCGGCGAACATCTCCGGCCAGAAGTCGCGGTCCCAGAGCCGGCGCAGATCGTCCACGTCGCGCTGCTGTTGCTCGACCCAGGTGAAGTACTTGAAGTTGTGGAGCTGCTTGCGGTCCTGGTAGCTCAGCTCGCGCACGTGATCGGGCGTGACCCCGACGAGCCAGCGCTCCCGGTGGCGCAGGGCGTCCTCGCGCGCGTAGGGTCCGTGCGCGTCGTTCAGCTCGGCCAGGCGCGACGCGTAGAGCTCGGTGGAGTCGGTCAGCGGCGTGAAGATCACGTCACGCCCGTCCATTTCGTAGTGGCGGGCGGTCTTGATCGCCGAGACCAGGTTGCCGATGGACGAGATGCCCAGAAGGTGGAGCTGGTCGACCAGGTCGATGGGCACACCCTCGCGCTCGAGGGTCGCGCGGCCCGCGGGCTCGTTGAACAGGCGCAGCAGGTCCATGCACTGCTGGTCGTCGACGGCGACCACGAAGTCGGTGTTGCGCACGTTGTGGATCCAGGGCACGTGCTTGTCGCCGATGCCCTCGATGCGGTGGCCGCCGAAGCCGCAGCGCAGCAGGGTCGGGCACTGCAGCGCCTCGCTGGCGGCGATCAGGGCGCCGGGATGGCGGTCCTTCAGGTAGTCGCCGGCGGCCAGCGTCCCGGCCGAGCCGGTGGCCGAGACCCAGGCGGCGAAGCGGTCGCGCGGGCCCGCGAGGCGCGCGAAGATCTCGTCGACGATGCCGCCGGTCAGGTGGTAGTGCCACTGGGCGTTGCCCCACTCCTCGAACTGGTTGAAGATCACGCATTCGGGGCGCGTGCGTCGGATCTCCCAGCACTTGTCGTAGATCTCCTTGACGTTCGACTCGCAGCCGGGCGTGGCGATGACCTCGGTGGCCACGTCCTGGAGCCATTCGAAGCGCTCGCGGCTCATCTCCTCGGGCAGGATGGCCACCGAATCGCAGGCCAGCAGCTTCGAGTCGAAGGCGCCGCCGCGGCAGTAGTTGCCGGTGCTCGGCCACACGGCCTTCTGCGCGGTGGGATCGAAGGCGCCGGTCACCAGGCGCGGCACCAGGCAGCCGTAGGCCGCGCCCACCTTGTGCGCGCCGGTGGGGAAGTACCTGCCCACCAGGCCGACGATGCGCGCCGGGACGCCCGTCAACTCGGGCGGGAATTCGAGCCAGTTGCCATCGTTGAACAGCCCGCTCTGCGGGTCGTTCTTCCAGGTGATGCGGAAGAGGTTGACCGGGTCGATGTCCCACAGTCCCACCTCGCGCAGCCGCTCCTTGATCCGGCCGGGGACCAGCGACGGGTCCTTCATCTCCGCCAGGGTGGGCAGGACGATGTTGCGCTCGCGCGCGCGCGCGGCGGCCTTGTCCAGGACGGCGGGGTCCACGATATCGAGTGTGTGCGGCATGGATTTGTCCTCGGCTGGTCCAGGGGCTTTATTATCCGTCGGGCAACTGATAGACTGCCATCGCTTCGTTTCGACTAGAATGCGAGACCAGACGCTTCCGGTCAACCCGGCTGTTGCCGGCCCACGCCTCCGAAGGATGAGATCATGGTCATCGAGACGACACGCGAGATGGTGCAGCAGGTTTACGAGAAGTCCCGCGCACGGCTGGCGGTCGTCCGCGCCAGGCTGGGCCGGCCGCTGACCCTGGCCGAGAAGATCCTCTTCGGCCACCTGGACGATCCGGCCGGTCAGGAGCTGGCCCGCGGCGAGGCCACGCTGGCCCTGCGTCCCGATCGCGTCGCCATGCAGGACGCCACCGCGCAGATGGCCATCCTGCAGTTCATGCAGGCCGGGCGCGACGAGACCGCCGTGCCGACCACCGTCCACTGCGACCATCTGCTGCTGGCCCACAAGGGCGCCGCGTACGACAAGGCCCACGCCCTGGACGCGAACAGGGAGGTCTACGACTTCCTGAGCTCCGCGGCCGACCGCTACGGCATGGGCTTCTGGAAGCCCGGCAGCGGCATCATCCACCAGATCGTCCTGGAGAATTACGCGCTGCCCGGCGGCCTGATCATCGGTACCGACAGCCACACGCCCAACGGCGGCGGCCTGGGCATGGTGGCCTGCGGCGTGGGCGGCGCCGACGCCGTCGACGTGATGGTGGGCATGCCCTGGGAGGTCAAGCACCCGAAGCTGATCGGCGTCAAGCTGACCGGGGCGCCGAGCGGCTGGACCGCCCCCAAGGACGTCATCCTCAAGCTCTGCGGCATCCTCACGGTCAAGGGCGGCACCAACGCCATCGTGGAGTACTTCGGCGACGGCTGCGCCGCGCTGAGCTGCACCGGCAAGGCGACGATCACCAACATGGGCGCCGAGCTGGGCGCGACGACCAGCGTCTTCCCCTACGACGAGCGCATGGCGACCTATCTGCGGGCCACCCGGCGCGCCGACCTGGCGGATCTGGCCGACGCCAACACTGACCTGCTGACCGCCGACCCCGAGGTCGCCGTGGACCCCGGGACGTTCTACGACCGGATCGTCGAGATCGACCTGACGACCCTCGAGCCGCACCTGGTCGGCCCCCACTCGCCCGACATCGCCCATCCCGTGGGGCGCATGGCCGCCGACACGGAGCGCGAGGGCTATCCCGAGAAGCTGACGGCCGCGCTGATCGGCAGCTGCACCAACTCGTCCTACGAGGACATCTGCCGCACCGCCGACGTGGCCCGGCAGGCCCTCGACAAGGGTCTGAGGATGAGGACCAGCCTGTGGGTCTCGCCGGGCAGCGACCAGATCTACGAGACGATCAAGCGCGACGGCCAGCTCGCAGTCCTGGAGGAGGTGGGCGCCACGGTGCTGACCAACGCCTGCGGCCCCTGCATCGGCCAGTGGAAGCGCGACGACATCGCCGAGGGCGAGGCCAACAGCATCGTCACCTCCTTCAACCGCAACTTCGCCAAGCGCAACGACGGCAATCCCCGGACCCACGCCTTCATCGGCAGCCCGGAGGTGGTCATGGCCTACGGCCTGGCCGGCACCCTGAAGTTCAATCCGTTGAGCGATACCCTGGTCAACGCAGAGGGCGAACGGGTGAGGCTCGATCCGCCCGCGGTCGCCGACGAGTTGCCGCCCGACGGCTTCGTCGTCGCGACCGGCGGCTACCAGGCGCCGGGCGCCGGCGCCGGGGGGGAGGTCGTGGTCGATCCCGGCAGCGAGCGCCTGGCCCTGCTGGAGCCGTTCTCGCGGTGGCACGGCGGCGACTACGAGGAGCTGCCCCTGCTGATCAAGGCCCTGGGCAAGTGCACCACCGACCACATCTCCATGGCCGGCCCGTGGCTGAAGTACCGCGGCCACCTGGACAACATCAGCGACAACATGCTCATCGGCGCGGTCAACGCCTTCACCGGGCAGACCAACAGCGTCAAGAATCTGGTGACGGGCGAATACGGCGCCGTGCCGGCCACCGCGCGCGACTACAAGGCCCGCGGCCTGCGCTGGGTAGTGGTCGGCGACGAGAACTACGGGGAGGGATCGTCCCGCGAGCACGCGGCCATGGAGCCGCGGCACCTGGGCTGCGCCGCGGTGCTCGTGCGCAGCTTCGCCCGCATCCACGAGACGAACCTGAAGAAGCAGGGCGTCCTGCCGCTGACCTTCGCCGACCCCGCCGACTACGACAAGGTCCGCGAAGACGACCGTGTCTCGATCCGCGGCCTGGCCTCGCTCGCGCCGGGCGAGCCGTTGCAGGTGGAGTTGAAGCACGCCGACGGGACGGCGGATGCTTTCGCCGTGAACCACACGTTCACGGCGGAGCAGATCGGGTGGTTCGCGGCGGGCTCGGCCCTGAACAGGATCAAGGCGGGCGTCTAGCCGGATCGATCATCGGCAACAAGCAGCCCCGCCGCTCGGCGAGCGGCGGGGCTGTTCCGTGCGGCGCGGTCCGGCTTACTTGTACAGGCTCTTCACGCCGCCCCAGTTCGCGTTTTCGCCGACCACGGGATTCTGGTTGGGGAACCAGATCCCGGCGTGGTCCGGGGCGGTGACGATGACGTCGTCGCACCAGTAGCCGTCCTCGACGGCAACGCTGTACATGCGGAACTCCACCATCAGGCCCAGGTGATTAGGGTCCGTGCCGTCGAAAGTCCACGTCCAGGTCAGCTGCTCCCAGCCGGTCCCGGCCGAGTAGGTCCCGCTGCCGCCTGCCGACCCCGTGTAGTTCAAGTGGTCGTTGTCGGTGTAGTGGCCCCAGATCCGGGAACTCGGCGACACGCCCGCGGAGGTGTCGTACGTCCAGAAGCTGGCCGTGACCACGTCGCCGTTCTGCAGGTCCGAGATCCAGGCGACGTACATCTGGGGCGTGCCGCCGAGGGGATCCTCGTAACCGAAGAGGGCGCTTGCGCCGGTGTGGACGACATCGGTCACGTTCGCCCCCCCGCCGACGTTGCCGTCGGTGCCGAAGACCGTCGAGTACCCGTCTTCCCATCCGAAGGAGCGGGTGTGCTGGGCCACCGCGCCGGTGGCCATCGCGGCGATCAGCGCCGCGATCGTCAATAACTTCATGCCATCTATCCTCCTCGCCTCGCACTTTGGAAGCCGGTTGATCACGTCCCTATTATTTTGACATATAATCATGGATTTGGCAAGTTCTCGTCTGGCTTGGCGGGCAAGTGGAAGCCCCGCCGCTTTAGGAGCGACGGGGCCTTCGTGATACCAGCGAAACTTTCCGCTTACCTGAACAGGTTCTTCACAGCGCCCCAGGAGGAGTCCTCGTTGCCGACGGGCTCGCGGTCGGGGAAGTAGATCGTCGCATTATCGGGAGCGGTGATGGTGATGTCATCCACCCAGGTATCGGTGTCGCCGGGCGGCGTGACACCGGTGCCGCTGTAGATGCGGAACTCGATCACCAGCGCGGTCGCGTCGGGGTCGGGAGTGCCGGAGACGCCGTAGGTCCAGCTGTCGGCGATGTTCTCCCAGCCGATGCCGGTCGTGTAGGGGCCGAGGCCGCTGGCCGTGCCGGCATAGTCGTTGATGTCATTGGTGCTGTAGTGGCCCCACAGGCGGAAGCGGGGGTAGTAGTCGGGGTCTGGCGTGTCGTCGAAGACCCAGCAGTCCACATTGACCACGTCGTTGAGCTGCAGGCCCGTGATCCAGGCCAGATAGACCTGGGGCGTGCCGCCCAGGGGCTCTTCCCACGTGTACAGGGACCGGTCGCCGCTGTGGGAGAAGTCCCCCACGTTCACGGTACCACCCACGTTGCCGTAGATGCCATGAGCTGTGCCGACACCGTCTTCCCAGCCGTAGCTGAGAGTCTGATCCGCCATCGCGCCGGTGGCCGCCACGGTGAGAACCAGCATAATTGTCAATAGCCTCATGTTTCTCATCCTCCTCATTGCTCGAGTGGACTCGGGTGTAAGTGGGAGCTCCTCGGTGTCTCGCCACCTGTTGTGTTGCTTCTGAATGCACAGAAGCGGCAGCCGCACGCGACGGCCACCAGGACCAGAAACGAAGTCTCTTGTTCAGAATCCCGTAGATCACTCACGATTACAAACTTATATCCAGGATTCTTCAAGAGGACCTAAGTGTATCACGAAATACTACATTATTCAACATTCTAACTCCCGAAAACGAAAATTTAATATATAAGCCGTGCTGATCGATCCGTCGCAGCGCAAAATCACCTGGGGGAGCCGCACGCCGCATAAAGCACCAGGAAAATCAACCGATTGCAACAGGATGGAATGAGTTGATGCGCCTGCGGCCGCGTCGTGACACTATGGGACGCGGCGACATATCGCCGCGATCGCTCACCGCTGGAGGGGACGGAGCGATGCCGGTCTTAAGATCGATCATCCTGGTTGCCCTGCTGGCCGTGCTGGCCGGCTGCGCCGGCGGGCGTCCGTCGCGCGATCGGGCTCCGGTGGTCCATGACGACGTTCCCGCCACTCCGGGGGCTTTGCCTCGCGCCGCCGGCTGGTTCGGCGATTCCGCCGATGACGTCTCGGGGAAAGCCGCCCGCTGCCACATGCTGCGCACCGCCCTGGCCGACACCACCCATTCCTGGCTGTGGCTCGAACTGGACCTGTCCGGGGACGCGTCGGTGCGGGTCTCCGGTCCTGGCGCGCTGGTCTTCGTCCTCGCGACCGGCGATGTCGTCCGCGAGGTCCGGGACGCCGGGTTGTTCGTCGCCCTCAGCCTCGACGCGAACACCTTCCTCAACTCCACGAGCGGGCCCATCACCATCCGGTCCGGCCACGCGACCGCCGGCTCCGGCTGCGTGAGGCTTCTCGCCAGGTTGCCGGCGGTAGACACCAGGCGGACCGTGGTCGATCATGTGAGTCCGGTACCGGGGCGCTGGATCCAGAAATAATAGGGGAACGCCATGGCGTTGAACTGGGAAGACATCCGCTATCGCGGCGATATCCGCGATGTCCAGGAACTCTACGACAGCTACCGTATCGAGGATTACCTCGAGGCCTTCGAGGCGAACCGCCACCACCAGGACGAGGGGGTGCGCGAGAACCTGCTGAAGCACGGCATCCGCCTGACCGGGCAGCTCTCGCCCCGCATCTTCCGCCTGCACGCCGAAACCGCGGCGGCGCTCGAGGTAGCGGGCGACGCCGAGATCTTCTGCCTGCCCGACAGCGACATGAACGCCTTCGCCGTGCTCGACATCCGCGAGGACAGGACACATTCGCTGATCGGCATCACCGCCGGCGCCCTCGAACATCTGGAGGACGCGGAGATCAAGTTCATCCTGGGCCACGAGATGGGCCACTTCCTCTGCGGCCACAACCGCCTCAACGCGGTCTTCTCCACGGACGAGCGGAACCCCAAGGCCACCGTGCTGCCGCCCTTCGGCGAGAGCCTGTTCCTGCGCTGGCGCAAGAAGGCCGAGGTGAGCGCGGACCGGGCGGGCCTGCTGGTGTGCCGCGACTTCCACGCCGCCGCGCGCGCGCTGCTGAAGATCACCTTCGGCCTGACCGAGAAGAACCTCAACCTGGAGATCGACGCCCTGGTCGCCCAGATCGACGAGATCAGCGGCTCGACGGAGATGATCGAGGAGGCCTTCGCCTCGCATCCGCTGCTGCCGGTGCGCCTGAAGGCCCTCGAGCTTTTCGCGGGCAGCGAGCGGGCCAAGCGCAACGGCTGCGACGTCCTGCCGGGCACGCTCGCCGACGACGCGCTCGAGGACGGCGTGGACCGCCTGGTCGTCCTCAGCCGACGCTACCCGACCAAGCCCCTCGACGTGGCCATGATGCACGTCCTGGCCATGGCCGGCGTGCTGGTCCTGGGCGCCGACGCCGACGTGAGCGACGAGGAGGTCAAGCTGCTGGTGCAGCAGCTGCACACCGTGTTCACCGACGAGCCCGAGGATGTCATCGTCACCGACCGCGAGGAGATCGCGCGCCGCCTGCCCGAGGCGTGCCGGGTGATCGTCGAGCAGGGGGACGACGACGCCAAGCAGTTCCTGCTGTCGCGGATCGCGGAGATCGCCCTGGCCGACGGGGCGCTCATGGACAGCGAGGCCGAGCAGATCCACGAGGTGGCCAAGATGCTCGAGGTGCCCGAGAAGGTGACCTACGCCGTCATCGTCGGCGCGGCGCAGTCGGTGGGTTTCCGGGCCGACGCCAAGCTCAACCGCATCGCCGCGCAGCTGCGGCGGTCGCTGTCCCCGTGAAGGATCCGGGCTAGGCGGGCAGGGCGGCCAGCAGGGCCTCGTTGTCGGGGTACTTCTCCAGCGTGGTGATCAGCGAGCCCAGGGCGTCGCGGGGGCTGCGCTCGGCCAGCATGCCGCGCATGCGGTTTATGCGGCTCACCGTGGCCTCGTCGTAGAGACGGTCCTCGCGGCGGGTGCCGCTCTCGGTGATGCTGATGGCGGGGAAGAGGCGCAGGTCCGCCAGCTGGCGGTCCAGCACGATCTCGCTGTTGCCCGTCCCCTTGAACTCCTGGAAGATCAGCTCGTCCATGCGCGACCCGGTGTCCACCAGGGCGGTGGCCAGGATCGTCACCGAGCCGCCGTTCTCGATGTTGCGCGCCATGCCGAAGAAGCGCCGCGGCGTCTCCAGGGCGCCGACCTCCATGCCGCCGGACATGACCCGCCCCTTGCCGCTGCCCATCAGGTTGAAGGCGCGCCCGATGCGCGTGAGGCTGTCGACGACCACCACCACGTCGTGCCCGCATTCGAGCTCCACCTGGACGTGGGCCATCATCATGCGCGTCAGCTCCACGTGCTCCTGGTACGGCTGGTCGTTGGTGCTGGCGAAGACGTCGGCCTGCACGTTGCGCCGGAAGTGGGTGACCTCCTCGGGACGCTCGTCCACCAGCAGCGCCAGCACGCGCGTGCCGGGTTCGGCGGCGCTGATGGCGTTGCAGAGCTTCTCCAGGATGGTGGTCTTGCCGGCCTTCGGCGGCGAGACGATCAGGCCGCGGGTGCCCTTGCCGATGGGCGCGATCAGGTCGACGATGCGCATGGTCATGTCGCCGCTGTCGGCCAGCCGCAGCCGTTCGTCGGGGCTGATCACGACCAGGTCGCGCATGGGCGTGCGGCGCGCGAAGTCCTCCGTCGTCAGGCCGCAGACCTCCATGATCGTGTCCATCACGTACCCGTTGCGCGTCTTCGTCAGGGTGCCGGTGACCCGGGCGCCCTCGACCAGCTTGTGACGCCCGGCCAGCTTGCCCGGGATGGTGATGGTCGTCTTGCCGGGACGGAAGGAGTTCTTCGGGTCGCGCAGCACGAAACCGGACCTCTTGTCCTTCTTGAGCACGCCGGTGATGGTGTCGGACATGAAACGGGATCTCCGTGGATGAAAGTAGGTCTGGTCTGGTCGTGAATAATCCGAGACGGGTGGTCAGACCCAGAAGATAACCGAGGGAAGGTCAATCGTCCAGGCGCGGCTTTTCGCCGCGTTGTCG
>JAHIYU010000073.1 GCA_018814885.1 bacterium
CCAGTACTACGAGCTTGAGCACTGGCGGGCGGGACTGCGGATCACGCCGCGACCGCAGTTGAGCCTGCTGCTCGGCGGCGGCGGCGGCCGTCACCGGCCCCTGGGCGTGGCCACCGACTGGAGCCTCTTCGGCGACCGCGCCGCAGTCGACGGCAACCTGGCCGTCGAGGGCTTGTCGCGCCGCACGCTCTATGCCGGCCTGCAGGTCAGCTGGCGCGGCCTGTGGCTGCAGGGACTGCAACAGTGGCACCGGGTCAGCGATTCGCCGCTGCCGGATGTGGCGTCCGCCCCGGACGGCACGGCGTGGTACCGCCACCTCGTCCTGAAGGCCGCGTGGCGACAGCGCGACCCCTGGGGCGACGCGTGGGTGCTGCGCGGCAACTGGCACAGCATCGACCGCCAGGCGCCGCTGGAGTGGAAGACCTACCTGGGCGACCACGGCACCCTGCGGGGCTACGAGGCCCTGGAGCTCGTCGGCGACGGGGGCGGTTGGGCCAGTCTGGACGTGCGGTGGAACCTGGATCCGTTCGGGTCGCTGCGGGTGCCGTTGCTGAAGTCCCTCGGCCTGCAGCCCATCACCTTCGCCGACTGGGGGCGCGTCTTCCGGCGCGACGGCCCCCTCGACGACTACCCCGGCGGCCGGGGCTGGCGCGCCGACGTGGGCGTGGGCCTGGGCAAGTACCTGGGTCTCGGCGGCAAGCTGCGCAACGTGCGGCTCTTCGCGGCGAAGCCGGTGGGCGAGGGGGCGCGCGGGTGGCCGTGGATGTACACGCTGGCGCTGGAGGCGTGGTAGGAGTTGATATATTCGACCCAATGGAATGAAATGGATATAACCACTGGAGCCGATATGATCAAGAAACTGTGCAACGTCGGTAACAGCAACGCGTTGATCCTGGACAAACCGATCCTGGAACTGCTCGGACTCGAGGAGGAGGGACAGGTCAAGCTGACCATAAGCGACGGTTCTCTGATCATCACACCCACAGAGCCGCGACCCGTAGATCAGGATCGCTTCGAGTCGAGTCTCGAACGGGTCATCGAGGAACGCCGGCGCGTCTTGAGGCGGCTCGCGGAGTGAGGTCTGAGCCGTTTTATCTGACGACGTCACTGATCGTGCGGATCCACAGACGCATGCTCGCGGAATTCGGCGGCGATCCCGGTCTCAGGGACAGGGGACTGCTCGAAGCCGCCGCCACCATGCCCAGGGCGACCTTCGACTGCGTGTTCCTGCACGACGGCATCCCGGAAATGGCCGCCGCCTACCACTATCACCTGAGCCAGAACCATCCGTTCGTGGACGGCAACAAACGTGTCGCCTTGGCGGCGGCCCTGGTGTTCCTGTCGCTGAACGAGTTGGCACTGGATGCGACAGATGACGAACTGGAAGGCCTCGCCTCGGGTCTGGCCGAGGGTAGGCCGGACAAGAGCGATGTCGCGCGCTTCTATCGCGGGAAGGCCGTCTGACGGTTCACTCCCCTATCCCCAGTTCCCGGATCGCCCCCAGCACCGCGTCGTGCAGCCTGCCGTTGGAGACGATCACGCCGCGGTTGCCCGACAGCTCGTGCCCGCGCGAGAAGTCGAGGTCCCGGCCGTGGATGTCGCTGACCCGCCCGCCGGCCTCCAGGACCACCAGGGCGCCGGCGGCGTGGTCCCAGATCTTCTCGGCATAGGCGGCAGACTTGGGTAGGCGCAGGTAGGCGTCGGCCTCGCCGCGGGCGGTCACGCCGTACTTGACCTGGCTGTCCACGCGCACGCCGGGCGCCGCCACGCCCAGCAGCACGGCGATGCGCGCGGCATCGTCGTGGGAGGAGTGGGCCGCCTCGACCGACTCGCAGAAGCGCAGCCCGGCGGGATCGGTCAGCTCGCTCACCCGCACCGGGACGGGATCGCCGTCGCCGGTCAGGGGCCAGGCCCAAGCACCGTGTCCGCGCACGGCGGTCAGCACCGTGCCCGCGCCCGGACCGTGCGGAGCCTCGTCCAGCGTCGCCCCGAGGTTGGGGCACCCCAGCGCCGCCAGCTCCAGCCGGCTGTCGACGATCAGGGCCAGGGCGATGGCGTACTGCTCACCGCGCAGGAAGCCCTTGGTGCCGTCGATGGGGTCGAGGGTCCAGAAGCGCGCGGTGAAGTCGCGCGAGCTGCCGCGGTCGATCCAGGCCCGGATGTCCCCGGGTTCGGCGCCGGGACGCAGGGTCTGCACGCGATTGGTAACCTGGGCATTGACGACCGCGTTGGCAGGGTCGCGCAGGGCCGCGGCGTCCTCCTCGCCGATCACCGGGTCGGCGGGGAAGGACTCGGCCAGAGCGCGGCAGATCAGCGCCTGGCTGCCGAAGTCGGCCACAGTGACAGGGCTGCGGTCCTGCTTCTGCAGGACGCCGGGGTTCAGCTCGGCCTGCACGGCGCGGCACAGGAGGCCGGCTTCGCGTACGGCCGCAAGGGCGGTCCGGAGTTCTTCGTCATAGGCTGCTGGTTTGGGGTCAGACATGTTTCCTCCGCAGGTGGTGGCGTGTCCAGTCCGGGCAAGATACCATGACTGGTGAGGGAGGCAAGCGGAGGTGTCGTCCGACGGCAGAAAGGGCCGATACCTTGACAGAATATGGGGTATCGCCTATATTCCCGCCCCTGACATGCCGCCCCGCGATGGCGGGCGCGGCCCATACGACTTCATGGTTCCTCGGTAGCTCAATGGTAGAGCATGCGGCTGTTAACCGCAGGGTTGTAGGTTCGAGTCCTACCCGGGGAGCCAATCCTTTTTCTGCGGAATTGGGTGGACATAGTGGTTAACGGTGCGGCCCGGGAGCGAGAGCTTTCGGGTTTATTATTTATACGCAGTTCTGGCAATGGGTTGGGCGGTTTTGACGGGTGGGGTCGGAATCTCTGTTTTGGGAGAGAGAGTTTGGGGTTCGACCGGAACCGTTAGGGGTCACGATCGGACCCCGCTGGGTGGTAGAAAAACTCTCGGATTCTCTGTTTGACGACCCTCTCGGTTTTAGCGGTGGCGAGTACTGCGATCATCGATCGTAACCGTTTGTGGCCCTGATCTCTATCTGGTATGATCCCCCGACGATCTATACAATGCGAGAGGTTTTCTCGTAACTAGCTTTATTGAGGAGGCCATGGCGATCTGGAATCGTTCGGACAAACATGAAGACGCGCGGCGTGCCTACGCTCGCGGCGAAGCCTACTTCGGCCGCAAGGACTATATGAATGCTGCGTCTGCCTACCACGAAGCGGCGCAGCTGGATCCGGATTTTACGCTCGCGCATCGGGACGAGGGTATCAGTCTTGGCAGGGCGAGTAAGGTAAGGGAGTCGGCTGCACCTCTCCGCATCGCCTTCGGACAGGATCGGTCTGACCCACTGACGATGTTGGCGGCTATTCAGGCCCATTTCCACCTCAAGGAAACGCATGAGGTATTGCGCTACGGACGGCATCTCTGGGAGTCCGGTCTGTACCTCGAGGTGCCGGAGGCCCTGCCGCTGGTCGGCCACGCCATGAACGAAAGCGACGATTTCATCGGTGCGAGGGACGTGTTCAGGGCCTGTGTGGAGAGTTCGCCTGATGACATGTCGGCCCGAATTGGTTTGGCAACTGCCTTGCGCAACTTAAACGACTCCGAGGCAAGTGTTCCCCACCTCTTGGTCGTCTACAACAAGGGCTTCAGGGAGCCGGCCGTGTTGATGATGCTTGCGGCCAGCCTGTACGACGTGGGGCGTTACGAGGAATCCCTGCGGTTGTACGAACAGGTCCTCCACGGGGAAGAATCGCAACTACTGCAGCGCGAATCCTACCGGCAAATGGCAACCGCCGCCGAGGCTCTATACAAACAGACAGGTCAAGATATCTACCTTGAGAGGGGATTCCGGTACGAGATGATCCTGACCATCGGCGCCAACGATCAGCAGAAGGCATGCTCTGATCTGATCCATCGCATGCTCATCGCGAACAAGTTCGATCTCGCAATCGAGTTTGCGAATTGCGAAGTTGAAGACGGCGCCTATCTCGTGGCGGCGGAGTTGTTTGCCCAGATCGCGTTCTTCCTCCACGAATTCGTACAGAGTGATGGCCGTGATCTGGAGCTGGCAGCTCGTGCGGCGGAACTCAACCCCGACAATGAAGAACACAGCCAGATGCATGCAGCCTACGAACTCGCGCACGCCCGCCAGGCAGAGGAGCCCATGTCCGTCGCGCATGCGCCGGAAGCGGGGCGAGGGAACGCAACGCCAGCTTTCGGGTCAGGGGCGCCGTCATCGTCGAACGTAGGCGACATGGCCTCCGAACTTGAGAGGGCGACCTCCAACCTGAGCAAAATGATCGGGCTCGAATCGATCAAGCAGGATGTCGCCCGGCTCGTAGATACCCTGCAGGTCGAGATCTTGCGCCGCGAATCCGGCATGCCTGCGAGCAATCTCGTGCTTCACACGGTGTTCACTGGTCCACCCGGGACGGGCAAGACAACCGTCGCTCGCTTGATGGGAGGCATCTTCAGGGCGCTTGGCCTACTGGAGAAGGGACACGTCGTTGAGGTCGACCGGGCTGGGCTGGTAGCCGAGCATGTTGGTGGTACGGCCACGAAGACGGCCGCTCAACTTGAGAGCGCCCTGGACGGTATTCTGTTCATCGACGAAGCCTACACCCTCGCCAAAGAGGGCAACGACTTCGGCGCAGAGAGCATTGATACAATTCTGAAGTTCATGGAGGATCACCGGGATAGGATCTGTATCATCGCCGCGGGATATCCTGATCAGATGCGGAAGTTCCTGGAATCGAATCCTGGCTTGGCGTCTCGCTTTAATCGCACCTTCGTCTTTGCCGATTACACGCCTGCGGAATTGATGGAGCTGTTCGAACTGTTCGCAAGCGAGAAACAGTACCGCTTGACCCATGAGGCCCGAGACAAGTTACAACGATATTTCGATTTCGCCTACCGCTCACGGGACCGTACTTTCGGCAACGGACGTTTCGTCCGCAACACCCTGCAGGAGATCGTCGGCCATCAGTCGCGACGCATCATCGGGCGTGTAGCAGGTGCGGAGACCGCGGCAGAGAAACAGGATTTGCTGTCAACACTCGAACTCCAGGATATCGAGGCGACGCTCGACGATGCCTTCGAGGACTCGGAGCACGATGAGGATCTCGGGGACATCCTAGCTGAACTCAATGGTCTCGTGGGCCTGGAGCGGGTCAAGCAAGACTGCGCCGATCTGATGGCGCTCATCCAAACTAATCGCCAGAGAAGGGAAATGGGGCTTCCCGCCGAGTCTGTTTCGCTGCATGCGGTATTTGAAGGTCCGCCCGGTACAGGCAAGACGACCGTCGCGCGCCTGCTAGGGCGCATCTATCGCAAACTGGGTGTCCTGGCCAAGGGCCATGTCATCGAGGTGGATCGGGCCGCATTGGTCGCGGGCTATGTCGGACAGACCGCGATACGCACCAACGAGGTCATTGATCGTGCACGGGATGGCATCCTATTCATTGATGAGGCTTATTCGCTGATGGGAGGAGGCAACGATTTCGGACAAGAGGCGGTCGATACGCTGCTCAAACGGATGGAGGACGAACGTAATCGACTATGCGTAATCGTAGCCGGATATCCTGAAGAAATGAAACGATTCATCGCTTCGAATCCCGGTCTAGAATCGCGCTTCAACAACACGATACGATTCGATGATTACGATCCCGTGGCGTTGAGCGCTATCTACAGACTGTTGATGGATCGCGCCGGGTATGTTCACACGGAAGATGCCGTGCGGTTGGTTGACGACCACCTGGCTGTCGCCCATGCAACCCGAACTCGGTCCTTCGGTAACGGAAGGTATGTCCGCAATGTCTGCGAAGGTATTCGCAAGGCGCAGGCCCGCCGGTTGGCCTCCCTGACCGAGATCAACCAAGACGCGCTGCGCACCATCACTGCGGATGATGTCGGCCTATATTCCGATACGCTGCGAATGCATTTCGGAGGCTAAAGAACGATTGGAGATAACTATGGGGGTTTTTGGCGGTGACGAACTAGAAAAACTGGTAAAGAAGGGGGATCTAGCGGGGCTGATCGAGATGTTGCGGCGCGAAAAAAACAAAGCGCGCATCGACGAGATCTCGCGTGTCATAATGAAATTCGGGGACCGGGCCGTGCCGCACCTCCTAGACCTATCGACGTCGGACGACAACGAGGAATTCCACAAGGGCAGCCGGATCATTCTTGGCATGGGCAAGGATATCGTTCCGCGCCTGGCGTCTGCGGTGAACGAGGAAGACAAGGACTGGGAATACCGGGCGTCTGCGGTGCGCGCATTGTCCCGCATCGGCGACGGTCGCGCCGCCGAACCCCTACGTCGAGCTGCCCGAAGCGATGCCCGTCGTAGCCCGCTTCTCCTGAACCAAATCGCCATCGCTTTGCGTGAACTCGGCGATGATACGGGCCTCGAAGTGCTCATCGATTGCTTGGACGAAGCTGATGGTCCACTGCAGACCGGTTTGTACAACGCAGCACTTGAGGAGATTGCCGGTCAGAAGTTTGGCCCGGACGCCGAGAAATGGCGGCAGTGGCTTGCGGCCCAGCGCGGAGCCGGCGAGCCGAGGCCGGAAACAGTAGACCTCGGCGATCCGCTGGCGCCGATCATGGAAGAGAACCCGGCGGCCAAGAACCACGGCGACAGCGAACTCGAAAAACTGGCCGCTTACTTCCGCGTATTCGAATTGACAGTGACCCCAGAGGCCCCGGGCCGTTTCCGTGTCGATGATCCTACGAACGAGCTGATGACGACAACCGTCGTGGAGAAGGACGGGTATTTTTGCCTGACCTCGGGGTACATTCTCGGTCCGCTCGCAGGTCAACGTCCCGACATTCTGACGATGGTAGTCTGCGATATGAATAAAGGATCTTCACTCACGCGGTACTACATAGACGACGACGCAGACCTCGCTATGACGGCGGTACTATTGCAACCGGTGAATCCGGATTCCTTTGCGACGTTCATGCGGCTCTGGGGCCTCGACCTTATCTCTATCCACCGCGGACAGATCGGAGAGGCTTTAGGTAAGTTCGTCAGGAGCAAGTGATTCGAGATAATAGGTTTTGTTCACCGAGGTGACTTCTCCATGGGCGTGATATCGGAATC
>JAHIYU010000074.1 GCA_018814885.1 bacterium
CGCCGCCAACGCCGCGCGCAGCTCCACGTCCACGGGCCACTCCCGTCCCGCCACCCGCCAGGCCGCGCTGTCGTCCAGCAGCAGGCGGTCGCGCACGCCGAGGCGGCGGCAGGCGTGGCAGACGCCGAACACGACCCAGCGCTGCGCCTGCAGGTACGACAGCCCGTGCACCGCCGTGCGGCCGGCATAGAGGTAATCGTCGTGGGGCAGGATAGCTGCTACGCACGGCTCCGCGGGGGTTTCCGCGGTCCCGGGCGCGGGCAGCTCCTCGGCGGCGAGGTCAGCCGCCAGCACGGCCTGCATGTCGACGACCGAGACGGCGAAGCCCACTGTGTCGAGCTGGGCGCGCACCTGGGCGCCGGCAGGGGGGGCACCGATCGCGGAGATCGCGAGCAGACAGGTCACGAGCGTTCTCATCGGGGTGTCCTTTCCGGTGGCGCGGGCCGTGCCGGTCCGCGCGGGATCGGTTCCGGGCGTCGGTCGCTCGGCCGACCATGATAGCGGATCAAGTCGTCCCGTGCATCCCCCGGCCGGGTCCGGTCGCGATCCGGGACGCTCCGGCGGCACCGGGACCTGGGCGCTGCGGCCACCGTGCACCTTGTCTCCTCGCGCTCCCGGTGCCAGTATGCGACCAGAAGATGCCGCGCCATACCAGATCCGAGGAGCCCCCGCCATGGAGAGCCGCCTGGCCCAAGCCCTGAACCTGCGCTATCCGCCCGTCGCGATCCTCTGGACCGACGACGCGCCCGCCGGGGCCCTGCAGTTCGCCCCGGGACGCTGGGGCTGCGTCATGGGGAGCTTCGCTGCGGTTGCCCGCAAGGGCAAGGTGGCGGCGTTCGATCGCGAAACGTTCGGCTGCTGGGGCGGCGGCGTGGGCCTGGGCTTCGGCAATTGCTACGAGAACTTCCCCGGCGGCGTCGACGGGTTCTGCGGTTTCCTCGCCGACGGCAACGAGCGGACCGAGCAGGGCCGGGCCGTGGCGGAGGCCTGCGCGCCGTGGCTGCGCGACTCCATGCGCGAGCACTTCCTGCACGGCGAGCGGTACCGCAAGTCGGCGGACGTGGTCCGCCGCTGGCTCGACGTCCTGCCGACCCGCGACGTGCCGGTGCAGTACGTCGTGTTCAAGCGCCTCGACCAGCTCGCCGCGGACGAGGAACCGGTCGTGGTCGTCATGCTCGCCGACGCGGATCAGATGTCGGGACTGGTCGTTCTGGCCAACTACCGCCGCGGCGATTCGGACGGGGCGATCATCCCGCACGCCGCGGGCTGCCAGAGCCTCGGCATCTTCGCCTACCGCGAGGCCGACGATCCGGCGCCGCGCGCCGTGGTCGGCCTGGTCGACCCCTCGGCCCGCCGGATCGTGCGCAGCCTGGGCAAGGACCTCGTCACGGTCGCCTTGCCCTGCGCGTTGTTCAGGCAGATGGAGGACGACGTGGACGGCAGCTTCCTGCAGCGGGAGACCTGGGCGGCGCTGGGGGTGTGACGGGACCCGCTAGTCCACCCGGTTGCCGAAGCACGTGAGGTGCCCGTCCCGGTAGAAGATCCGGAAGGCGGGATCGAGGAACCCGCGCAGGCAGTCGGCGATGCTGAAGATCACCACCTCGCGCCCCTGGGCCGCCAGCTCCGCCGCGAACCGCTCGTAGAACCGCCGTCCCTCGCCCTCGGGCCGCACCGGCCGGTAGAGGTAGATGAAGTCGACCCCCCGCGGCGACTGGTCCAGCACGTCGCCCGCGATCCACTCCACCCGCCCGGTGTCGATTCCCAGCCAGTCCTGCAGCAGTTGCCCGGACTCGATCATCCGGCTGGAGATCTCGATCTGCCGCGTCGACGCGTGGGGGTACAGCTTCTGCAGCAGCAGCCCCTGCAGGCCGTTGCCCGCCCCGAAATCCGCGCTGATCGTTCCGGGCCCGATGTGGTCGCCCGCCTTGAGCAGCGGCGAGACGCCGCCCGCGTGGCACCAGTAGCCGCCGGTCTCGTCCATCCGCCGGCGCTCCGCCGGGGAGTAGGGAGCCTCGTGGCCGTGGACGTGGCAGTAGAGGGTCAGGAAGGCCTCCTCGACCGTGTCGGGGTCGCCGGTGCCGACGGCGTCGACGAAGCGGCGCTGCAGGTTGGCGTACGCTGGGTACAGGCCGTAGGGGTCCGGGGGAGGGGGCAGCTCGGCGAGGAGGTCCATCAACGCCAGCAGGTGCTCGCGTTCGGGGGCCGGCCGCTCGTCGCCGGCGAAGATGCGCGTCAGGTCGTCGTGCAGCACGTGGGAACTTCCGGGTTCCGGCTCGGGTCGATTCGAAGCGTCGAGCCTAGCACAGTCGGCTGCCGTCCGGAACCGGTCCGGTTGACGGGGGGCGGCCCGTGGGCCACAATCCGATGCTGGAGGCGCCGTGATCAGAGACGCTACACGCGAGGACGCCGCGCGCGTCTGCGAGATCTACAACCACTACGTGGCCGGCAGCATCGTGACCTTCGAGCAGGAGCCGGTGACCGTGTCGGACATGCGGGGCCGGATCGCAACGTCGGGTGCGGAGCACCCGTGGCTGGTTGTCGAGCGCGACATCGACGGCGTTGTCGGCTTCGCTTTCGCCAGTCCCTGGAAGTCGCGCTGCGCCTACCGGCATTCGGTCGAGACCAGCGTCTACCTCGCGCCCGACGCGGTGGGACGCGGCCTGGGGAGTGAGCTGTACGACCGTCTCCTGGCCAGGCTGGACGAGGGAGGCTGCCGCTCTGCCATCGGGGGCATCGCGCTGCCGAGCCCGGCGAGCGTGGCACTGCATGAGAAGCTGGGCTTCGTGAAAGTCGCCCACTTCCGCGAGGTCGGATTCAAGTTCGGCGCGTGGATCGACGTGGGTTACTGGCAGAAGCTCTTCACCGGGAAACAGCCGGAAGACCGGTCTCCCGACGCGGGCGGCGACGCCGGCGCACCGGAATAGGACGCCATGCACTTCCCGACCGCGGACCTGACGGTCAACCCCCTGATCCCGCCGCTGGTGGCCTTCGCCATCTCCTTCTTCACGTCGACGGGCGGCGTGTCGGGCGCCTTCCTCCTGCTGCCCTTCCAGATGAGCGTCCTCGGTTTCACCAGTCCGGCGGTGAGCGCCACCAACCAGCTCTACAACGTGGTGGCCATTCCCAGCGGCGTGTACCGCTATTTCAGGGAAGGGCGCATGGTCTGGCCCCTGACCTGGGTCGTGGTCGCGGGCTCGCTGCCGGGCGTGCTGATCGGGGCCGTGCTGCGCATCCGCTATCTGCCCGATCCGCGGAACTTCAAGTTCTTCGTGGGACTGGTGCTGCTCTACCTCGGCGCGAGGGTGCTCGGCGACGTCATGAGGCGGCGTCCGGGGGTCGCGACGGCCGACGAGCCGGTCACGGAGGTCGTCGTCGAGCGGTTCGGCCCGACGCGCATCGCCTACGTCTTCCGCGGCGAGCGCTTCACCGTCAACACCCTGGCCCTGGCCGCCCTGAGCCTGGCGGTCGGCGTGGTCGGGGGCGTGTACGGGATCGGCGGCGGCGCCATCATCGCGCCCGTCCTGGTCAGCGTGTGGGGCCTGCCCGTGTACACCGTCGCCGGCGCGGCCCTGATGGGCACCTTCGTCACCTCGGCCGGCGCGGTCCTCTTCTACGGCCTCCTGGCGTCCCGTTACCCGGAGCTGGCCGTCTCGCCCGACTGGCTGCTGGGCCTGCTCTTCGGGCTCGGCGGTTTCGCGGGCATCTACTGCGGCGCGCGCCTCCAGAAACGCTTCCCGGCGACGGTGATCAAGTGGATCCTGGCGGCGTGCATCCTCTTCGTCTCGATTCGTTATATCGTCGACTTTTTCTCCTAGCTCTGTTGCGTCTCGGATCCTATGGTTGAAGCTGAAATTCCGTTCTCGACGGTGCCCGGCGCAGCCACGGGAACGCGAACTCGGGGCGCCAGAGCAGCACAGGAGATATTTTCGTGAACATCATCATCATCGGTCCGCAGGCGAGCGGCAAGGGCACCCAGGCCGCCAAGCTGGCCGCCCACTACGGGATCTTCCACTTCTCCACCGGCGATGCGCTGCGGGCCGAGGTCAAGAGCGGTTCCGAACTGGGCCGGGAGCTTTCCGAGGTCATGAACGCGGGCAAGCTGGTCAGCGACGAGTTGATCTTCGACATCGTCAAGAAGGCCTACCGGGAGCATCCCGGGGGCATCCTGCTGGACGGCTATCCCCGCACCGTGGCCCAGGCCGAGCTGGTCCGGGCCGATCTGGCTGTCGATGCCGTGGTCGAGATCGTCATCGAGGACGAGACCGCCGTGGCGCGCATCAGCAGCCGCTTCATGTGCAGCGAGTGCGGCGCGGGCTACAATACCGTGAGCCTGCCGCCCAAGACGCCGGGCATCTGCGACAAGGACGGCGCGAAGCTGATCCAGCGCGACGACGACAGGCCCGAGGCCGTCCGCAAGCGCCTGGCGCTCTATCACGAGCAGACCGCGCCGGTCATCGGATTCTACGGGAAGATCGGCGTCGCGGTGCACAGGATCGACGGCGAGCAGGCGATCGAGGAGGTGTTCCAGGACATCGTCGGGACCCTCGGCTAGGCCGGGAAACTGCCGCCTTGCCTGGCGTCGAGCCGGTACCTATAATCGTTCCGATTCTGACCCGCGGACCCTTCCGCACACCCGTTTCCAATCGGCAGGAGAGGGACTGAATCATGGCCAAGAAGACGACCACGAAGGAAATCCAGGAGAACCTCGCAGCGACGATGAGGGACTGGCAGAAGATCGAGGACGCGTCGGTGACGTCCACCGGCCGGATCATCGAGAAGACCGACAATGCGCTCATCCGCATGGTCATGGAGATCATCCAGACCGATTCCAAGTTGCACTACCGCGTGCAGGAGCTGATCGCGTCGACCCTCGAGAAGAAGCCCGTCAGCCTCACGCCCGACGAGCTGGGCGAGGTGTGGGACGGCATCCGCAAGCACATCAAGATGGAAAAGGACATGGTCGAGTACGTCCGCGAGACCCTCGAGCAGATCAAGGGCCGTAAGATGCTCGTCCAGGAGTACCTGCTGAACTACCTGAAGGCCGACGAGGTGAAGCACGACTACCTGCTGGCCACCCTCGAACAGGTCAAGAAGGGGATGTACCCGTACGGATAGAGGGCGCCGCGACCTTCGCTGAAAAAGCCCCCGGCCGTTTCCGGCCGGGGGCTTTTCTCATGCGGGAGCCGACGGGATCTAGTGCCATTCCCAGTCGATGTAGTTCGGCGCGACGCCCTCCATGGCGTTGACCATCAGCTCGACGAGGCCGCCGTAGTAGATGCCGGCCTTGTTCCAGGCGTCGTAGTGCTGGATGATGTCGCGCAGCTGGCCCTTGCAGTTGCTGCAGGGGGCGCAGATGTACTTGGGGTGCTCCTTGTCCATCGGTTCGTCCTGGAACGCTTCCAGTACCTGTCGGAACTTGCGGCGCCCCGAGAAGCGGTGGCGCCACTCGGCGAAATTGTGCCCGGACATGATCGCGAAGCCGGAGCCGCCGCCGCAGCAGTAGTTCTCGACGCCGTGCGGCGTCATTTCGCGGAAGCGCTCCTCGGGCACCACCGCCTTGATGATCTCGCGCTGCGGCGAGACGATGCCCATCAGCCGCACCATGTTGCAGGGATCGTGCAGGGTCACCGGGAAGTCGTTGCGGCTCTTGTCGAACTTGATCTTGCCGGAGCGGACGATGTCCAGCAGCATGGCCATGCAGCTCTCGCGCGGTATGTTCATGTCGCCGGTCAGCACACGGTCGGCGATGACCGTCAGCGCCTTATGGGCGTGGCCGCACTCGCCCAGGACGATCTTCTTGACGCCTAGGTTCTTGGCCGCCTGCATGTGCATCAAGGCCGTGCGGGCGAACTGCACGTCGTCGTACCAGACGCCATAGTTGATGCCGTCGTAGGCGGCCAGCTCGCTCGACAGGGTCCAGCTCAGGCCCGCTGCGTTCATCAGCAGGGCGAAGGCGCCCGGGTTCTCGGGCCAGGCCATGATCTCGCCGGCGTTGTGGATGAGCAGGATGTCGGCGCCCTCCACGTCCCAGGGCGTCTTCACCGTGATGCCCGTCTTCTCGGTCGTGTCCTCGTCGATGAACTCGAGGTTGTCCTTGACCACCAGGGCGTTCATGCCGGTGGACGACCCCACCTTCTGCTGCAGGACCGACCCGGCCTCGTGCAGCTCCTTGACCGTGATGCCCATCTCCTGGCTGGCGATCTTGCGGATCTCGCGGGCCAGCAGCGCGTTGTCGACGCCGATGGGGCAGGTCTGGGCGCACCGGCGGCAGAGGTTGCAGCGGTAGGACAGCTCGATCAGGCGCGCCACCGCACGCCAGTTCAGGTCGATGTCGCCGTGGACCCACGTCGATTCGTGCTTGATGTACTTGTGGTAGATGCGGCGGAAGATCTCCGAGCGGTACGACGGCCGGTAGACGTCGTGCTCGCCGCTCTCCTGGTAGATGTGGCAGGCCTCGGAGCAGGTCTGGCACTTGGCGCAGTGCTCGGCCGAGATGATCAGCGGCTGCAGGAAGATCCAGTTGTTCTCCTCCTCGAACAGCTTCTTCATGCCCGACAGGAACGACGCGACCAGGCGCTCCTCCTCCTCCTCGGTCGCCGGCTTCGGCATGTTGACCGCGATGGTCATGTCGAGGTCGCACTCGTACTTTTCCCTGGCCGCGTCGGTGAGCGGCTTGTGGGGCGGCTCCTCCTCGAGCTTGTCGAAGGGCGGCGGCAGCGGGATCTGCTCCTCGATGGGGATGTCGACGAGCGGACCGCAGTCCCTGGCGATGTCGGTCAGCTCGACGATCTTCGCGATCTCCCGGCTGACGTCCCGCTGGCGGTCGGTCATGGGCGCGGGGGCGTTGCTCTGGTTGTCCATGTCACTTCTCCTCCGGCCGCGCCGGATTCTCGGTCGCGGCTTCGGCCCAGGTCTTCTTCCGGCCGTCGCCCCGGATGTGCGGCGCGGACCAGCTGACGGTTTTATTGAGGAGATCCGGGATCTTGCCCTCGGTCTTGCTGCCTGGCAGGTTCGGCTCGTCGTTCCAGCGCACGGCGTGGTAGGCGAAGTACTTGCCCACGAAGTGCGACATGTGGGTCAGCGGAATATAGGCGAGCAGGACGCTCAGCAGCACCACCGAGGCCGGCAGCAGCGGCGTGCCCGCGCCGGCCGCGGGCAGGGCCGCCAGGTTGCCGGTCACCAGGTTCGCGACGAAGGCCCCGACCCGGGAGAAATCGTTGTCGGCCAGCAGGAAGTGCAGCAACGCCACGCCGAAGGCGACGAGGAAGAACACCAGGTTGAAGATGTCGGCCGGCGACGTGAAGCCCTTCAGGTCCCTGGCGGTCAGGCGCCGTCCCAGCAGGCCGGCCGCGCCGATCAGGCCGAGCC